>CAZKGZ010000156.1:0-3852 GCA_964552365.1 uncultured Oscillospiraceae bacterium
CCGCAGTCTACACCATGGTCATCGGCATCTGCGGCATAGAGCGCGGCATGACCGTAGCTTTCATCATCGCCCTCGTGACCGCCGTGATCGCCCTCGTAGTTTCCCTCCCCCTGCGCAAGCTCGAGGAAGCATAAAAGCATAACCGCCTATAGAAAAGCAGGCCCTCTCCGATTCGGAGAGGGTCTGCTTTGCTTATGTGTGAATGCCGGTCGGGGTGTATCAGAGAGCTGCGCGGATCGCGCGGATGAAGGTGAGACTGTCGACGGGCTGCGGTTTGTCCGGGCAGAGGGAGGCAAGGTCGCGGGTCATCGTGCCGGCGTTTATGGTGTCCAGTGTGGCCTTTTCGAGCCGTTCGGCAAACGAGACGAGCTCCGCATTGCCGTCCAGCTCGCCGCGCTTTTTGAGCGCACCGCTCCAGGCGAAGATCGTGGCGACCGGGTTCGTAGAGGTGGTCTCCCCTTGAAGATAGCGATAGTAGTGGCGCGTGACGGTGCCGTGGGCGGCCTCGAACTCGAAGTTTCCGTCGGCCGTGACGAGGACGGAGGTCATCATCGCCAGAGAGCCGAACGCGGTGGACACCATGTCGCTCATGACATCGCCGTCGTAATTCTTGAGCGCCCACACGATGCCGCCCTCGGAGCGCACGATGCGCGCCACGGCGTCGTCGATCAGCGTGTAGGAGTAGGTGATGCCCTTCTCTGCAAAGCGCGGTTTGTATTCCGTATCGTAGAGCGTCTGAAAGGCGTCCTTGAATACGGCGTCGTATTTTTTCATGATGGTGTCCTTGGCGGAAAACCAGAGATCCTGCCCCGCGCTCAGCGCGTATTCAAAGCAGGCGCGGGCAAAGGATTCGATGGAGGAATCCTTGTTGAAGCAGCCCTGCAGAACGCCCGGTCCTTCAAAATCGTATACGGTCTCGCGCATGACCGTGCCGTCCGCTCCGGTAAACAGGAGCTCCGCCCGTCCGGGACCGGGGATGCGGAATTCCGTGTCCTTGTAAAGATCACCGAAGCTGTGGCGCGCGACGGTGATGGGGCGCGTCCAGCCGGGGATATAGGGCTTTATTTTGCCGCAGAGGATCGGCGTGCGGAAGACCGTTCCGTCCAGAATGCCGCGGATGGTGCCGTTGGGGCTTTTCCACATTTTCCGGAGGTGATACTCCTCCATGCGCTGCGCGTTCGGGGTGATCGTGGCGCACTTCACGCCGACATGGTATTTTTTGATGGCGTTGGCCGCGTCGACGGTGATCCGGTCGTCGGTCGCGTCCCGGCTGGGCAGCCCGAGGTCGTAGTATTCGGTGTTGAGCTCCACGAACGGGAGGATCAGCTCCTCCTTGATCATCTTCCACAGGATGCGGGTCATTTCGTCGCCGTCCATCTCCACGATGGGGACGGTCATTTTGATTTTCGTGTTTTCCATGCCGAAGCCCTCACTTTACGGAATTGCGTTTTGCGTATCGGTTCATCAGGCAGCCGTCGATCACGAGCTCGCGCTCCTCGGGCGTGAAGTTCGGAAGGAGCAGCTCGATCGGATGCTTCTCGCCGCCGGAGAGCACCCACGCCTCGACGCGCTCGGCGCCGCTTTGCACGGATGCGAGGATGTCCGGAATGTACAGCCAGTCGCCGGGGGCATAGTCAAAGGCGGTCTCCGGAGCGATGGTAAAGGGCAGCATGCCCCAGTTCACGCAGTTGGAGCGGTAGCGCTTCGTGGCATATTCGCGGCAGATGTTGGCGCAGCCGCCGAGCACGCGCTGGCAGGACGCCGCCTGCTCGCGGGCGGAGCCGTCGCCGGGCTTTTCGCAGAATATGGCAGAGCCGAGGAGCACGGAGCCGAGCTTATCGGATGCGCCGAATTTCTCCATGACGGAGATGAGTTCCGCGCCGGGTCTTCCCGCCGCGCGGTCGGCTTCCATGGCCTGCACGGCCTTCGCGCGCGCGACATACTCCGGCTCGCGGCGCGAGAGGGCGAACGAGGCGAGCTTGAGAGGATTGGAGCGGTAGCTGCTGGTTTCTCCGGAGGGGATGAGCTCGTCCGTCGTGGTGACCGGGTCGTGGATCACCGCCGCCAGACGCAGCAGAAGGTGTTCACTCAGGCCGGGGATCTTCGGCCAGGCGACGATGTTCGGGCCGTATTTCAGCTCGGCGGAGGCATCGGGACGGCCGAAGCCGCTGTACACGCGATTTTCATAGCTGCTTCTGTCGTATTCGCGCTCAAAGGCCGGATACGGCTCATAGTCGATCTCCGTGGCGGGGGTGAGCACGCCGTGGTTTCGCGCCGTGGCCGCGATGGAACGGGCGTCCATCAGCATGACGGCGGCGATCTGACCGTCGCCGGGCTTTGAGCCCTCGCGGTTCGGGAAGTTGCGCGTTGTGTGGCGTACGGAGAGGCCGTTGTTGCCGGGCACATCGCCCGCGCCGAAGCACGGCCCGCAGAAGCAGGGCTTGAGCACCGCGCCCGAGGCAAGCAGCTTCTGCGCAATGCCGCTTTTCAGAAGCTCCATGTTCACGGGGATGCTCGGAGGGTATACCGACAGGGAGAAGGCGCCGGAGCCGATGCCGTGTCCGTCCAGAATGGCCGCGGCCTCCGCGATGTTGTCGAACATGCCGCCGGAGCAGCCGGCGATCACGCCCTGATCCACGACGATCTGCCCGTTGACCAGCTTGCCGGTGAGGTCGAGTTTGACCTTGCCGCCGAACTGCTTTTCGGTCCGCTTCTCCACTTCGCGGAAAATGTCGCCGGCGTTTTCCCGAAGAGCGCGGATCGTCACCGCCTCGGAGGGGTGGTACGGCAGTGCGGCCATCGGCTCGACGGCGGAGAGGTCGATCTCGATCATGCCGTCATAGCACGCGCCCTCGGAGACCGACAGGCGCTTATAGGCGTCCGGCCGTCCGTGGACGGTGTAGTATTCCAGAATTTTCTCGTCCGTCTCCCAGATGGACGAAAGGCAGGCGGTCTCCGTCGTCATCACATCGATGCCGATGCGGTAGTCCACCGGGAGTGCGGCGATACCGGGGCCGGCAAATTCCAGCACCTTGTTCTTTACAAAGCCGTTTTTATACACCGCGCCGCACAGGGCGATGGCAACATCGTGCGGGCCGACGCCGCGCTTCGGTGCGCCGGTGAGCCGGACGAGAATGACCTGCGGGGCGCTGTTCTCCCAGGTCTCTCCCAGCAGCTGCTTCACAAGCTCCGGGCCGCCTTCGCCGATGCCCATGGCACCCAGCGCGCCGTAGCGCGTGTGGCTGTCGGAGCCGAGGATCATCCGGCCGCATCCGGCCAGCTCCTCGCGGGCATACTGGTGGATCACGGCCATGTTGGCGGGAACATAGATGCCGCCGAATTTCACCGCCGCGCTGTGGCCGAAAATGTGGTCATCCTCGTTGATGGTGCCGCCGACGGCGCAGAGACTGTTGTGGCAGTTGGTAAGAGCGTACGGCACGGGAAATTCCCGAAGGCCGCTGGCAACGGCGGTCTGGATGATGCCGACATAGGTGATGTCGTGCGAGATCAGGCTGTCGAACTTCACGGCGACCTTATCGGCGCAGCCCGAACGGCTGTGGCTGCGGAGGATCCGATAAGCCATGGTCTTTTCGCGTCCGGCGTTCCGGGTCGCTTCGTCAACGGGGGAACAGACGGGCACGCCGTCCTTTATCATTGTCGGGGAGTTATGAAGAGTGATCATGGCCGCACCTCGATGAAAAATAGTTGTTCTTACGATATTGACATACTATCGTGAAATTGTCAAAAATGCAAGAAGAAAAATAAATCTTGCACAATCAGCACATAGAATTCGAATATGTCCGCGTTTTCGCCGTATGATTTGCATAAAAAATAATTGGCACTTGCAAATTT
>CAZKGZ010000157.1:0-3839 GCA_964552365.1 uncultured Oscillospiraceae bacterium
AACCCCTCAGTCAGCCTTCGGCTGACAGCTCACCCTTTCAGGGGAGCCTTTGGGATGCGGGATCCCGTTTGCAAAAAAATATCCCTCTGCAGATCTTGCTTTGCAGAGGGACGCTTGGGTTATATTGGGTTTTCTTGGGTTTATTTGGCTTCGGCGGCTTTGTGCAGTTTGGCGGAGGTTATGTAGAGGGGGATGGCGGCGAGCTGGGCTATTACGGATACGGCGATCATGGCGGGGATGCTCGCGTCGTAGAGGATGCCGAGGAGCCAGCTGCCGAGGAACCAGAATACGCCGAACGAGCACTCGAAGATGCCGTAGCCGGTGGCGCGGCTCGCCTTCGGGACCATGCTCGTGACGGCGGCTTTGAGGATGGATTCCTGCGCGCCCATGCCGACGCCCCAGAGGGCGATGCCGAGAAGCAGCATCGGCACGGAGTCGAAGGCGAACACGAAGATCGCAAAGGGCGCGGAGATGACCGTCGACCACACGAGCGCCTTCACGCCGTTCTTATCGTACAGCAGTCCGAACACGAGCGCGGCGACCGCGTCCACGAGCATCGCGCCCGCATAGAGGAGCGGCAGCGAGCCGGTCGTGACGAGAGAGCTCGTTTCGCTCAGCCCCGAGGCGAGACCCGTATAGGTGCGCGAAACGTGCATGATGATGATCGAGTAGTCGATGAAGCCGAACGCGAAGAGGCTGATGCCCGCGATGTAGAGGATGAATTCCTTTTTCATTTTGAAAGGAATGTACTCCTTCGGCTCCGGCTCGAAGTGCTCGGGGTTCGGGAATTTGCAGCGCGTGATGATGAGCAGCACGAGTGTGACCGCACCGGGAATGGCGAGCACCGCAAAGCATTTGGAGTAAATTTCGAAGGTCGAGCCGTCGGTTTGGAAGAGCATCACGAGATAGAGCAGCACCGGCCCGAGGAACGCGCCGATCTGGTCGAGCACCTCCTGAATGCCGAAGCTCTTGCCCACGCCCTCCTGCGAGGCGGCAAACGACATGATCGTGTCCTTCGCGGGCTTCTTGATGGCCTTGCCCATGCGCTGCACCACGAGGAGCCCGCACGCGGCGACCCAGCCGTGCTCTCCCACGAGCGCGAGCAGCGGCACGGCGATGATGTCGAGCACATAGCCCGCGATCGTCATCGGCCAGTATTTTTTCGACTTGTCGGTGAGCTTGCCGAACACATAGCGCATCGAGTACCCGATGAGCTCACCGAGGCCGGAGATGAATCCGATCGTCGCCGCCGACGCGCCGAGCAGCGAGAGATACGCCCCGCGAATGCTCGAAGCCCCCTCGTGCGTCATGTCCGAAAACAGACTCACCACGCCGAAGAGCACAATAAACACCATCGCCTGCGACAGCTTTTTCTTTTTGGGATCTGCCATATAGCTTCGCTTCCTTTATTTACGCTTGCCGGTCAGCTTGAACTTGAGCCAGGCGAGCGCGTATTTTATGATGTAGCGGAAGCCGACCCGGCCTTCGCCGTACATTTGCAAAAGCACATCCTTGTACTCCCACGGCTGCGGGCCGGACACGGTGACAGTCTGCGGGTGCTTGATCTCTCGTTCTTCCATACCCTCGGCATTGTGATCGTTGAGTGTAAGCATGGCGTTGCGCAGCATTTCGGGCTTGATATCCGGGACAACTTCACGCTGTTCGCCGACATCCTCGAAAATCTTTTCCCAAAACGCCGGAAGATCGAACGAGTACGCTTCTTCCACGCTGCGGCGCGCGGCTTTGCTCATGGCACTGCGTTTTTCGGGATGCGTGAGAATGTCAACGAGTGCATCGGCTGCCGCTGCGATGCCGTTTTGCGGCACAATTACGACGCCGGGATTGTTGCGCGGCAGGTCGAGATAGGCAAGGTTATACATAACGACCGGCACACCGGAGGAAAGACTTTCCGCAAGAGTCATGGGAGCTCCCTCCAGCTTCGATGTGAACAGCAGAACATTGCTTTCCCGGAAAAACGGGAAAACATCGGTTTGATAGCCGTGCAGCACGATGTTGGATGTAAGACCGAGTTCTTCGATTTTCTTTTTCAATTTATCGCCGTATTCTTTTGACGCGAAATCTCCGACCATGTGGAGCGTTGCATTTACGCCCGAAGCAAGGACGCTTTGCAGGATCTCCACAGCATCAAACGGCTGCTTTTCCGTAGCAACGCGCCCGACCCAAAGAATGTCGTATCGATAGGACGATTTTTCGGAAATCTGTACTTTGTCAAGATCAAAGGTCAGAGGGTTGAGAGTTTTGTATACGCGCGGGTGGATCATTGACCACCAGCTGTAATCTGTTTCCGAAAGGGTGATGACACCGTCAACGAGCGTATAGAGCTTCTGCAGGAGAATACTGCGGACAACGCCGGGAGCATAGGTCGTCGTCTGCGCACAGGCGAAGAAGCCGTGCGTATGAACGATAAACGGAATGTGCAGCGATTTTACGGTGAGAATATCCGATTCCAGACAATTGCCGACCCATGCATGATAGACCATCAGATCGACTTCGTAGAGCCGGAGCATATTTTCCAAAAAGGTGATGCGCCGGGTATATTCTTCGGCTTCAAGGTTTACGACCGTAGGAAGCGTGATGCGCACGACATTGTCGCCGTAAGGATAATCCTTCGGGGATGCGATCTCATCCGTAAAGAGAATGACGCGATAGCCCATCTGCGTCCACATCGGTATGAGCTTGGACATAACGCGCTCCACGCCGCCGTTGTACATACGATGGTAAAACGTCGCTACGGTCCTGACTTTGCGAGGAACGGCTTCGAACGCGCCGGAATTTTTCCAGCTGTCGATCAGAGCAACTTTCCGGCGGTAGTCGTAGGTTTGATAGTGGTACATGGAGTAGCCGAGAAAAATCTCCCGGCCGAAGCATTCCAAGGCGAGCGGGATCTGTGTGTTCCAATCCGGCAGTCCGGACATCTCTTTCCAGCCATAGAAAACGCCGGAGAGGAACAGCTCTTCAATATCTTTCAACGATTTTTCTGTGATGCCGTTCGGATCGAACTTCTCCGAAAATTCGTTCAAAAGCCGGACAATACGGCCCTGCCGAATGCGGTTTTCCAAAATCTTGTTTGTTATGCTTTTTCCGCCGGTGATGCCGGCACCGAACCGATAGTTGTAGAGATCATCGTCGATGGAACTGTAGCTTTTGGAGAACATGGCGATCAGATAGAAAAGATACAGATCCTCGGCAAGGGTGAAGCGCTCGTCCGAACAGTATGCTGCGGCACTCCGCACAATGTCACCGCGGAATATTTTATTCGTAATGTTGAATCCGAACAGCTTCTCTTCAAAACATGCACGAACCAGCTCACCGGCTCTTTCAAACTGCAATGTTTTTTTCAGTGGTTTCAGCAACTTTTTCAGACCATCGATTTCAGCCTTGGATACGGAAGAGGACATCGGAGTGATTTTTATTCCGAAATGCAGCATATCCGTGCCGCTATCTTCGATGGCGTTGTACGCCCTTTGACAGGCATTGTACGTAAAATAATCGTCGCCGTCCAGAAACATGATGTAGTCACCGGTGGAGGCGAGTATGCCCGCTTTGCGTGCAAGTCCGGTGCCCCGGTTTTCCGGCAGGTCGATGAGCTTTACGCGCGGATCCTGCGCGGCGAAGCGCTCGATGATCTCCTTCGAGCGGTCGGGCGAGGCGTCGTTCACGCATAGGATCTCAATGTCCCGAAGCGTCTGATGGGTGAGAGAATCCAGCGTCTGATGCAGATAATTCTCCACATTGTAGATCGGCACAATTACGGATACCTTGGGCATAAAAATCGTTCCTTTCCATCGCACGGAATACCGAAAAGACGCGCAGATGCA
>CAZKGZ010000158.1:0-1820 GCA_964552365.1 uncultured Oscillospiraceae bacterium
CCAAGGCGGCGATGTGACGAAGGAAGCCTTCACGCTCAAGGACGACACCGGCATCATGGTGAACTCCGGCTTCCTCAACGGCATGACCGTGAAAGAGGCCATCCCCGCCATGAAGAAGTGGGTCACGGACGAGGGCATCGGCCACCCGAAGACCAACTTCAAGCTCCGCGACTGGGTCTTCTCGCGCCAGCGCTACTGGGGCGAGCCCATCCCGATGATCAAGTGCCCGAAGTGCGGCTGGGTGCCCGTGCCCGAAGATCAGCTCCCGCTCATCCTCCCGCAGGTGGAGAGCTACGAGCCGACCGATGACGGCGAATCGCCCATCTCCAAAATGACCGACTGGGTCAACACGACCTGCCCGCAGTGCGGAGGCCCTGCGCAGCGCGAGACCGACACCATGCCGCAGTGGGCCGGCTCCTCCTGGTACTTCCTCCGCTACATGGATCCGCACAACAAGGACTGCTTCGCAAGCCCCGAAGCGCTCAAATACTGGTCGCCCGTTGACTGGTACAACGGCGGCATGGAGCACACGACGCTCCACCTGCTCTACTCCCGCTTCTGGCATAAGTTCCTCTATGACGAGGGCCTTGTCCCGACCAAGGAGCCGTACGCCAAGCGCACGAGCCACGGCATGATCCTCGGCGAGGGCGGCGAGAAGATGTCCAAGTCCCGCGGCAACGTGGTGAACCCGAACGACATCGTCGAGCAGTACGGCGCGGACACCCTGCGCGTGTACATCATGTTCATCGGCGACTTCACGAAGGCCGCCGCCTGGTCGAAGGAATCCGTGGCCGGCTGCCGCCGCTTCCTCGACCGTGTGTGGAATCTCGCGAGCAAGCCGCTCACCGGCGACGAGGTCTCCAGGGAGAACGAAAAGGAGATCCACCGCACCATCCAGAAGGTCAGCTCCGACATCGACGAGATGAAGTTCAACACCGCCATCGCGCAGATGATGTCGCTCGTCAACCAGTTCTACAGCAAGGCCCCGAGCCGCGGCGATATCCGCGTGCTGCTCTCGCTCCTCTCTCCGTTCGCGCCGCATATGTGCGATGAGCTCTGGGAGATCCAGGGCTTTGAGGGCCTCGCCAGTCAGTCCGAGTGGCCGACCTTCGATGAAGCCAAGATGGCCGACACCGAGAAGACCATCGCCGTGCAGGTAAACGGCAAGCTCCGCAGCACGGTCGTTGTCCCCGCCGACAGCACCGCCGAGGCCGTCTCCGCCGCCGCCCTGCAGGATAAGAAGATCGCCGGCTACGCCGAGGGCATGGACATCGTGAAAACCATCTATGTCCCCAACAAGCTCATCAACTTCATCCTCAAACCCAAGAAATAAGACGCCAAACGCCGCATCCCGAAAAAAGGATGCGGCGTTTTTGCGAATGTCGCAGTAAAGGCGACCATTTTCAAATTCGGCGTGCTATACTGATCTCACAAAGCAAGAACAAACGGAGGTAACGATCATGGCAATTGAAAATATCGACAGTGCGATCGAAGAGCTGCTTCGGAAAAGCCCCATTGACTTTCATGAGATCAAAACATTCATTTCCGACAACGAGGACGGATACGACGGCGACCTTGCCGAGCACGTGTTCCGTCTGGCCGTGCGCCTCGGCTGCAAGGATTATGTGAGAGAGTACGCCGATGACATCGACCTCAACGACGAGGGCGACTGCAGCTCCTATCTCCACGAGAACGAGAGCGAGGATATGCAGGAGCTCCTCTTCGACCACGGCGCGTTCCGCTCGTGGGATGAGTACGACGAGTGCAATTTCGCGCTCGAAACGATGAACTGGACAGTGCTCGTCTACAGCGATGAGCTG
>CAZKGZ010000158.1:1920-3823 GCA_964552365.1 uncultured Oscillospiraceae bacterium
GGCCAATCCAACAGATTCGAGTCGAACGGCGTTTATTTCATCAAATAATGCTCCACTTCCGCGAGGCCCGGCACGCTCTGAATGCCGCCGGACTTTGTCGCGGAGAGCCCCGCGGCGGTGCAGGCAAAGGTGACGATCTCCCGCAGCTCGCTGTCTGTCAGATCCTCGGGCGCTTTCCCCGTCTGCAGGAGCTTCCACATGGCGCTCCCGCCGAAAATATCTCCCGCCCCGGTCGTGTCGATCACGCGTACATCGTGCAGCGCGTCGACATGGCCGGCGGCGTTTTTATTGCGGTAAAAGCAGCCGTCCGCGCCGCACGTTACATACACGAGCCGCACGGGGAAGGAGCGGAGAATGTGCTCCGCGGCGGCTTCCGGCGCGAGGGAGAAGAGAAAGTCCGTCTCCTCGTCGCTGATCTTCACAATGTCGGCGTGCCGCAGACCCCAGAGCATCTGCTCTTTGGCGTCCCCGGGATCCTTCCAGAGCGGCGCGCGGTAGTTCGGGTCGAAGGAGAGCAGCGCGCCGTGCGCCTTCGCATACTCCGCCGCGCGCTTTGTTGCCGTGCGCGAGGGCTCGTCCGTGAGCGAGAGCGTGCCGAAATGGAACACGCGCGTGTCCTCCAAAAGGGAGAGATCGACCTCGTCAAATAAAAGCTGCATGTCCGCGCCCGGCTTGCGCGCAAAGGAAAATTCGCGGTTCCCCTGCGCATCGAGCGTCACGAAGGCGAGCGTCGTGAATACATCCGCGGAGGCCAAGAGCCCCGATGTATCGATGCCGGTCTTGCGGAGCGTATCGCGCAGGAGCTTCCCGAAAGCATCCGTGCCCACCTTGCCGATGAGCGCGGTGCGGCTGCCGAATTTTGTCAAAGCGGCGAGGAAGTTCGCGGGCGCGCCGCCGGGGTGCGCCGCCATCGTGGGGTAACCGTCCGCATCGGACGAGAGCATCGTAAAATCGATGAGCAGCTCGCCGAGCGCGGTGACATCCAAACTCATTCGTCCGTCACCGTGATCTTCCATTCGTTCGTATATTCCTCACCCGGCGCGAGACGCAGAAGGTCTGCCTTGAAGGCGAAGTCCTCCACGATGTCCTGCCGCGAGGGGAGCGACACCCACGGCTCGATGCACACATACGGCGCGTCGGTCTTCGGGCGGTGCCAGAAGCCGATGTACGGCATGCCGGGAAACTCCACCGTCACGGAGCGCTTCGTCTTGTCGGAGCGGATGGACACCGCGCGCGGCATGTTCTGCAGCACGACGGCATCGCGGTCGAAGAGGTCGTGATGCAGCGGGATGGAAACGCCGTCCTTGAGCGGATAGGGGAGAGCGGTGCCGTCAAGGTAGCAGGCGTCCGAAAATCCGATGCGGTCGGGCGTGCTCGGCTCGGGGAAGCGGAGCTCATAGTCCTCAAATGCCGTACCCTCGGCGAGCGGCACGCGGAACCCCGGATGTCCGCCGAGCCCGAACGGCATCACTTCGTCACCCTCGTTCTTCACAAAATAGGTGACGAGCACGCTCGAACCCTGCAGCGCGTACTTCACGCGGAACGTAAAGCGGAACGGATAGTCCTTCCGGATCTCCTCGGTGTCCCGCAGCACGAAGGTGACGCTCTCCGCCGTCTGCTCTTCGACCGCAAACGCATTGCGCTTGGCAAAGCCGTGCGTCGCCATGGCATAGCGCGCCCCGTGCACCGTGTAAGCGCCGTCCGTGAGCCGCCCCACAAACGGAAACAGCACCGGCGCCGTCTCGCCCCAGTACGTCTTGTCCGCATTCCAAAGAAACTGCGTCCCGCCCTTCGAGCAAAGCTCCACCATCTGCGCCCCAAACTCCTCCGCCCGAAGCGTAAGGTATTCGTTTTGAATCGTGATCATAACTCAAACACCCTTTCGGTTTCGCCGCAGCCGGGC
>CAZKGZ010000159.1:0-3819 GCA_964552365.1 uncultured Oscillospiraceae bacterium
CCGCGGGAGAAACATGAGGGGGCGTTATTCAGTCTGCCTTATACGGAGGCAGGGAGATGCCGAGCTCGGCCGCCGCTTCCTGCAGCGTGTCGAGCGCTTTGCGGATCTGCTCGGGCTTGTGCTCGGAGATGACGCAGAAACGAAGCCGCGCCTTGCCGCGCGGAACGGCGGGGTACACGGCGGAGGGCGCGAACACGCCGCGCTTCAAAAGCGCCATGGAGAGCGCGAAAGCGTCCTCATCCGCGCCGACGAGGATCGGCAGAATGGCCGTCTCTCCGGCGAGGCAGGTGTTGAAGTTGCGCTTGTGCGCCTCGTCGAGGAAGCAGCGGATGTTCCGGTGCAGGTCCTCCATAATGGAAGGCTCCTCCCGCAGCAGGCGGATCGCCTCGAGCGTGGCCGCGGCGAGCGGGGGAGAGATGCCGACGGAGAACACAAATCCCGGCAGGTTGTAGCGCAGATACTCAATGAGCGCGTGGCTGCCCGCAAGGTAGCCGCCGCAGGTGCCGAGACCCTTGGAGAGCGTGCCCATCTTGATGTCGATATCGTCGCCGGCGAGGCCGAAATACTCGTCCACGCCGCCGCCGGTCTTGCCGAGCACGCACGCCGAGTGCGCCTCGTCCACCATCAGGAAGCAGCCGTACTGCTTTTTGATGCGCACGAGCTCGGGCACGGGCGCAATGTCGCCGTCCATGCTGTACACGCCCTCAACGACGATGAGCACCTTGGCGTACTTGTCGCGGCAGGAGCGCAGAATGCTCTCGAGCGCGGCGGTGTCGTTGTGCGGGAAGGGACGGCTCTCGGCATCGGAGAGACGCGTGCCCTCGTGAATGGAGTTGTGCGCGAGCGCATCGTAAACGATGAGATCGCCCTTGCCGCAGAAGTTGCCGGTGAAGGTCACATTGGTGGAGTGGCCGCCGACGAGCACGACGGCGTCTTCCGTGTGCTTCCATTCGGCGATGGCGGCCTCGAGCTTTTTGTGGATGGGCTTCTCGCCGCCGAGCAGACGGCTCGCGGACGCGCTGCAGCCGTAGTGTGCGGCGGCATCCTGCGCGGCCTTGATCGTCTCCGGACGGCCGGACATGCCGACATAGTTATAGGAGCTGAAGTTCAGTATCTCCTGTCCGTCGTGGACGGAGGTGTCGCGCAGCGGCGAGTCGTTGCACAGGAAGTACGGGTTGCCGCTCTTCTCCGCCGAACGCAGACGCTCCCGGAACGCAATGTACTCCGGCGTGTCCTCAAAGCGCGTGATCGGCGTGACGGGCTTTTCCTCCGCAGGCTTTTCCTCGATTTCTCCCTGCTCGAGCTTCAAAAGGAGAAGCGCCGCGTCCTCTACGCAGCGGCAGAGCGCGTATTCCTCTTCCGGCACGCGCTTTCCGCATACCTCTTCCAGATGCACCGCGACATCCAGACTGTCGAGACTGTCGCCGCCGAGGTCATCGAAGAAGTCCGCGGTGTCGGTAATGGTTTCGGGAGAGATCATCAGCGTCTGCGCAAACATCTCGCGCACCAGTGTGCGGAGCTCCGCAAGACGCGTGATTTCCTGTTCGTTCATTGGGTCGCTTCCTTTCTTTATTCCGCGTACATTTTGCCGAGAATGGCGTTGGCCGCCGTAGACGGCAGGAGCCGCATAAGCAAAATTGCCATCTGATACAAAAATCCGACCGTGTAGAAGACCTTGCGGCTCTTCGAGAGCGCCGCCCGGCCGAGCACCGCGCCGACGACCGATGCGTCCGCACCGCCGCGCTCGTCCTTTTCCATCCTCGCCACGCTGCGCGCGATGCGCCCGCCGTAAGCGTCGTCCCCGGCAAAGCTCCGCGCGCGGGCATCGGTGAAGCCGGTATGCGTGTCGCCGGGCATCACGGCGCTGATGCGGATGCCGTAGGGCCGCACCTCGTTGGCGACGGACATCGTGAACGAATTGATGGCGGCTTTGGAAACGGAATAGTAGGTCTGGAACGGGATCGGCGTCACGGCGGCCACGGAGCTCGTATTCACGATGCGCCCCTCGCCCTGCGCGCGCATGACCGGCAGCACCGCGCGCGTGACGCGCACCATGCCCCAGAAATTCACCTCGAGCTGCCGCTTCGCTTCATCGATCTCGGTAAACTCCGCCGCACCGGAAATGCCGAAGCCGGCGTTGTTGAGCAGTATGTCGATGCGCCCCTCGGCGCTCAGCACGGTCTGCACCGCTTCCGCCACGGACGCCTCGTCCGTCACATCTGCCGTGATGTGGTGCACGGCACCGCGGTCTTCCCCGCGGCGGGAAAGCTCATACACCGTGCAGCCGTGTGCGGCAAGATATTCCGCCGCCGCCGCCCCGATGCCGGAGCTGCCGCCGGTGACGATCGCGATCTTTCCCATGCAAATGCCCTCTTTCCTTAATGCAGCACCCATGCGGCGCTGTCTTAAAAACATAAAAATATTTATATAAATTTTTCGAAGTAAGTATACCGCCGACATACGGACTTGTCAAATAAAATTTCCGTAAAGTCGAAGCCGCACAATTCGGCAAATTGCCGAATGCCGCACGCCGCTGTTTGACAATCGGCGAGCGAAGGTTTATGATATTGCCGAAACATGCCTAAGGAGATTTTTTTATGATCGAATTTGACCGTCATATATTCGAAGACTATGCCCGCGCACTCTTTACGACCGACTCGCCGTCCGGCTGCACCGCCGAGGCGATCGCGCTCGTGAAAAAGTATGTGGAGGAGCTGGGCTTCACCGCGAAGCTCCACAACAAAGGCACGCTCGAAGTCGATGTCCCCGGCAAGGACCCGGGCAAGACCGTGGCGACATCGGCGCATGTCGATACGCTCGGACTGATGGTGCGCTCGGTAAAGAGCGGCGGAACGCTCGCGCTCACGAAAGTCGGCGGCCCCCTGACCCCGACGCTCGACGGCGAGTACTGCACCGTCCTCACGCGCGAGGGCAAACGCTATTCCGGCACGATCCTCTCGCTCGCACCGGCCGCGCACGTCTTCCCGGACGCCGCCACGATGCCCCGCGATGTGGAGCATCTCGAGGTGCGCCTCGATGAGGAAGTCACGGACGCCGACGCCGTCAAGGCCCTCGGCATCGATAACGGCGACTTCGTGTTCATCGACCCGAAGTTCACCGTGACGGAGTCGGGCTTCCTGAAGTCCCGCTTCATCGACGACAAGGCGAGCGCCGTGATCCTCCTCATGCTCCTGCGCCACTGCAGCGAGCACAAAACGGAGTTCCTGCACCCCACGAAGATCTACTTCAGTGTTTTCGAAGAAGTCGGCCACGGCGCGAGCGCCATCGCCCGCGATATCGACGAGTTCGTCACCGTGGATATGGGCTGCGTCGGCACCGACCTCGCGGGCAACGAGTATGCCGTGTCCATCTGCGCAAAGGACTCCGGCGGCCCGTACGACTATGAGCTCACGAACCGCCTCATCGCCCTGGCCAAAACGCACGAGCTGCCGTACACGGTGGACATCTTCCCGTTCTACGGCTCGGATGTCGGCGCGGCGCAGCATGCCGGCGTCGACTGCAAAGGCGGCCTCATCGGCACCGGCGTATGCGCCAGCCACGGCATGGAACGCACCCACATCAAAGGCCTCGAAGCCACATTAAAACTCCTCTACCTCTACCTCTGCGCCGAAGAATAAAGCCAAAATCAAAATATTGCAGAAAAACAGGCCCCTTTCCGCCACCGGAAAAGGGCTTGCTGCCGTTCAAACCGTTTATTTTCCACATCAAAGTGCTCATCGAAAAGAATGCAAACCGGAGAATGTGGTAAATAATGTATAGATTATTAACCACATCCGCATCGCCAAAATGTGCAGTCTA
>CAZKGZ010000160.1:0-3800 GCA_964552365.1 uncultured Oscillospiraceae bacterium
CGACTGCTACACCATGTTCGGCGAGCTCTCCCGCATGACGCAGTTCAAGGACAAGTCCGCGAAGAACGCCGACAACATCAACGCCGGCCTCTTCACCTATCCCTCGCTGATGGCGGCGGACATCCTGCTCTATCAGACGAACCTCGTCCCCGTCGGCGGCGACCAGAAGCAGCACGTGGAGATCTGCCGCGACATCGCCATGCGCTTCAACAACATCTACGGCGACGTGTTCACGATCCCCGAGCCGTACATCCCGCCCATGGGCGCGCGCATCATGAGCCTTACGACGCCGGAGAACAAAATGTCCAAGTCCGACAAGGACCCCGGCGGCTGCATCTATGTCATGGAGTCCCCGGACGACATCATGCGCTCCTTCAAGCGCGCCGTCACCGACTCCGAGACCGGCCACTGCGTGTACGCGAGCCCCGAGAAGCCGGGCGTAACGAACCTTATGCAGATCTACAGCGTCTGTACGGGGAAGACCCTCGAGGAGATCGAAGCGGAATTCGACGGCAAGGGCTACGGCGCTTTCAAACCCGCCGTGGGCGAGGCCGTTGTCGAAACGCTCCGTCCCATCCGCGAGGAGGCCGAGCGTCTCCTGAAGGACAAGGCGTATCTCGAGGATGTCCTGCGCGACGGCGCCGAGCGCGCCTCTCACGCGGCCAACCGCACGCTGCGGAAGGTCTACAAGAAGCTCGGATTCGTACAGATCTGATTTTCATTTGATTTAATTTTTTCGGTAGAACGAAAGGCGGAAAGGAATGTTATCCGGTTTGGATTTGCGGCTGCGGGTGCGCGTACTGCTCGCGCTGTTCGCGGCGGCGGCGGTGTGCTTTCTTATTACGCCGGCCGTACGGAAACTGGCGTGCCGGGTGGGCGCGATGGATATGCCGGGTGAATCGCGGCGCGTCCACGACCACCCGATCCCCCGACTGGGCGGCCTCGCACTGTTTGCGGGCTTCCTCGCGGGGGTACTGCCGTTTACGCCCCTGTCCGAGCCGGTGCAGGGCATCCTGCTCGGCAGCATCGTCATCGTGCTCACCGGCGCGGTGGACGACCTCGTGTCGCTCCGCCCGTGGGTGAAGCTCATTTTTCAGACGGTCGCCGCGCTCATTGCCATACTGCACGGCGTGGAGATCCACATTCTCACGAACCCCGGCGATGTGTCTGCCGAAGCGATCGCGCTCGGCGCGCTCAGCCTGCCGGTGACGCTCTTGTGGATCGTCGGCATGACGAACGCTCTCAACCTCATTGACGGTCTCGACGGTCTCGCCGCCGGTGTGTGCGGCATCGGGTGCGCTTCTATGCTCGCCGTGTCGCTCTTCCTGCCGGAGGCAACGGAGATCTCCGTGCTGGTCGCGGCGCTCGGCGGCGCGTGCCTCGGCTTCCTGCCGTTCAACATCAATCCCGCCAAGATCTTCATGGGCGACTCGGGCTCTCTGCTGCTCGGGTACATCCTCGCCACCGCGTCGGTGCTCGGGCTCTTCAAAATGTACACGCTCGTGGCGTTTGCCGTTCCGGTGCTTGCCCTCGCGCTGCCGCTCACGGATACGGTGTTTGCCGTCGTCCGCCGCCTGAGCCACGGCGAGAGCCCCTTCAAAGCCGACCGAGGACACATCCATCATCGTCTCCTGGCGATGGGCCTCACGCAGAAGCAGGCCGTTGCGGTGCTCTATGCCGCGAGCGGCATTCTCGGTGCGGCGGCGGTGCTCCTCGCCGCAAACGCCGCGGTGCGCTTCTGGCTGCTCCTCGCCGCCGTCGCGGTCGCTCTCGGCGTGTGGCTCTATATCTTCGCGGGGCATCATTTCCCCACGGAACCGAAGCAGAGAAACAAAAAAGAAAAGAAATAAGGCAACACCGCACAATATCGCCTGCGGCGCTTTGCCGAATTATGCGGTATTGCCGCAACTCCGCCCTGCGCTCTTCAAAGCCCGGGCGGTTTTCCGTAAATGGGAGGATCCTGTATGCGTATAGCTGTTTTTTCCGACACGCACGGCGTGACGGAGCCGATGCTCGCGGCGATCGAAGAGCAAAAGCCCGATATGGTGCTGCACCTCGGGGACCATGTGCGCGATGCCGAGACGGCGCAGGCGTATTTCCGCACGCTCGACATCCGGTATGTGCGCGGCAACTGCGACGCCTATGCCTGCACGGACGCCGAGGAGAAGCTGCTCTTCACCGCCGACGGCGTGCGCATTTTCATGACGCACGGTCATCGCTACAATGTGAAGCTCGGCTACGAGAGCCTCGCCAACGCCGCCCACTTCTCGGGCGCGGCGCTCGCGCTCTTCGGCCACACGCATCAGGCGGACTTCCTGCGCATGGGCGATGTGACGCTCTTCAATCCCGGCTCCGCCGGCATGGGCCGGCAGACCTACGGCATGATCACAACGAAGGGAACGGAATTCCGATGCGAGATCCTCTCTCTGTGAGCGGGAAACGGTACTTTGCCGCGGCGGACATCCTGCGCATCGTGTGCATACTGTTCGTGGCGTGGTTCCACATCTGGCAGCAGTCCTGGCTCGACCCGTCGTTCACCGTCGCCGGGCACTATGTGGACATGCAGCGCCTTGTGCGGCGCGGGTATATGCTCGTGGATCTGACGCTGCTGCTCACCGGATACCTTCTCTATTATCCGATCGCATCGCATGAAGGACGGCTGCGGAGCGTATGGGGATTTTACCGCCGCCGCCTCTGCCGCATCGTGCCGAGCTACCTGCTCGCCGTGGCGGTCGCCGCCGTGTTCGCGGCGGTGCTCGGCTGCGCGGTCGGAAGCCCGCCGCTCCGGCGCGATCTCCTCACGCACCTCACCTTTACTTACACCTTCTCGATGGACTCCTATTACTGGACGAGCCTCAATGCGGCGCTCTGGACGGTCGCGGTCGAGATGCAGTTTTATCTCATTTTTCCGCTCCTCGCGCGCGCCTTCGGGAAAAGGCCGTACCTCACCTGCGCTCTCATGACCGCGGCGGCACTTCTCTGCCGCTGGGGCGTATCGAAAACGGACAGCGTGCAGCTTCTATTCAATCAGCTCCCGTGCATGCTCGACATGTACGCCCTCGGTATGCTCTCGGAGCACCTCGCGCACAAGCGCGCCCTGGCGCCGAAACGGTGGCTCTTTCTCCTGCCGACGGCCGCGGCGTTTGTCGGCATCTTCTGGGTGCTCTGGTCGCAGCACGCCTCGGACGACGCGCAGATCAAGCTCGCGCAGATGGCGTGGCGGCTGCCGCTCGGCCTCTTCGGCGCGGCCTTCCTGTACTTCGCCGGCCGCTGCCCGGAAAAGCTCGAACGCGCAGCGGGCAACAGACTCGTGCGCTTCCTCGGCATCTTCTGGGTGCTCTGGTCGCAGCACGCCTCGGACGACGCGCAGATCAAGCTCGCGCAGATGGCGTGGCGGCTGCCGCTCGGCCTCTTCGGCGCGGCCTTCCTGTACTTCGCCGGCCGCTGCCCGGAAAAGCTCGACCGTGTGGCGGGCAACAGACTCGTGCGCTTCCTCGGCGCGATATCCTATAATTTCTACATCTGGCACCAGTACCTCGCCGTGAAGCTCAAGGAATTCCACATCCCCGCCTACACGAGCGAGCTGCCGCAAATGACCGAAGGCACCGCATGGCAGCAAAAATACACCCTCTGCTGCTTCACCGCCGCCCTCCTCCTCTCCGCCCTCCTGACCTACGGCTTCGAAAAGCCTATGGCCAAGGTGCTGATGGGGAGAAGAAAGACAGAGAACAAAACTTAAATTACAGCGGAAGGAGGAACAGGCATGCATGTGGGGATATGCGATGACCGGGGGGAGGACT
>CAZKGZ010000161.1:0-3790 GCA_964552365.1 uncultured Oscillospiraceae bacterium
CCTTCGGGCGACCGCTCTTTTGATACGCTTACTTATTCTTCCTCCGCTCATCGGCGTAGAGCACAATGGCAGTGGTTATGGCTATGATCGCGGAGACGGAGATCAGGATCTGCGCCTGCAGGCTGCTGAGGAAGCCCATCATGGGGTTTCGGATGTCTACGATCACGAGCACGAGCAGTGCGAGCGAGAGCGCGATCGACAGATTCGGGAGGATCCTTTTGAAAAATTTCACTCTGCTCCCTCCGGTTCCGCAAGATAGATGATGTCGCCGAGCTCGCGGTCGCCGTTGCTCCGGCTGCTCACGATCTCATGATCAAAAACCATAACGGCCGAGCCGCCGCCGTCGAGGTTGTAGGCGGCTTTGCACCCGAGCCCCTTGAAGATGGCGGCCAGCTCCGCGATGCGCAGGCCGTAGGAATAATCGCCCTGCCGTCCGTCGGCGACGATGAAGCAGTAGTGCCCCGGCTCGTAGTACCCGATGGCGCTGCGCGGATTGGGGTAGCCCACGGCTGGATTTACGTCGTACTTTTCTTTGACCTTTCCGGCGTCGTCGAGCAGCGCGGGGCCGAAGTTCCATATCTGGAGCGGGTCATCCGCGAGAATTTCTTCAACGGTATACTCGCCCTCCGCATAGGTCACCATGCGCCCGTCCGCATAGAGCACGCATATATCGCACAGCGGGACTTCATCGCTGTAGAGCTCACCGTTGCGCATGAGAAAGCCGCCGCGCTGCACGGTCGCATAGTCGCCGCTCACGGCCAGAATGGGGTCAACGGCTGCATCCATGTCCATAACGCTTTCCGCGTCCATATAGGAATAGGTGCCGTTCGCGACATAGGTGCGCAGACAGTCCATGGAGCCGACATACACATCCGCCACATAATACACGGTGGTATGATTGCGGATCACGGTGCTTTTCTCTTCGATCGTCACGGAAATGTTCGGGCTCGAGTAGGAATTTTCCGTCCGGACCGTTTCCTCCGTGAAGTGCTCCGCAAACTTGATCTGCCATTCGGTCCGGCCGTCCTCCGCAGCAGAGCTTGCCGTCGGGGCGGCTGTCTGTGCGGGAGAGACCGTGCTTTCCGCGGCTTTCATGCTCGGGATCACATGGTGAAAGAGCGCGAATACGCACAGAATGACGCCCGCGAGCAGAATGTCTGCGGCAATGACGAGCCAAAGCGGTGCGCACTTTTTCATCAGCCGAATTTGATCGTGGTGTTCTCGCCCATGGTCACGGATTCGGGGAAGAGCGGGAGAAAAACATAGCCCTTGTCCTGCAGCTGCTTCACGGCACCGGGGAAGGCGACAAGCGTGTTGTAGTTCCAGTCGTGGCTGAGGAGCACGGCGATGTCCATGGTGGACACCTCATACACGGCGAGGCTCTGGATCTCGTCCGAGGTCTTGCCGGCCACGGCATTGTCGAACACATCGCACGACCA
Organism: uncultured Oscillospiraceae bacterium; assembly: GCA_964552365.1. Lineage (GTDB taxonomy): Bacteria > Bacillota > Clostridia > Oscillospirales > Oscillospiraceae > Apopatocola. Next base: position 1,440 of record CAZKGZ010000161.1, read on the forward strand.
TTCGATCCACTGGTAGCCCGCATCGATGACGGCCTGCGTCGGGTCGGTACCGAGGAGCGACTTCGCCCAGGCGGAACCGCCGGGGAAGCGGAAGATCTCCGTGTGGAAGCCGGTGCACTCATACACCCAGTCATCCTGCTTCTGGATCATTTCGAGCAGTCCGTCCGTCGTCTGGTACAGGTTGCCCATGGCGGCGAACTGGTGGGAGTAGGTGTGGTTCGCCACGGAATGACCCTCGGCAAACTCGCGGCGGAGCATCTCCGGCTCATCGTCGGACTCGTTCGCCTCGTTGGAGGTGAAGAAGGTCACGTGCACGCCGAGCTCTTTGGCGGCGTCGAGCACCTGCGTCGTGAGGCGCGTCGGGCCGTCGTCGAATGTCCAGTAGCAGATCTTTACATCGGTCTCGCCGTTCTGCACCATTTCCTCGAGCTCGCGGATCTTCGCGGCGTACTCGCGGCGCTTGGCGAGCGTCTCTTCCACAATGTTGTCCAGACGCTCGACCTCGGCGGTGAGCGATTCGACCTCCGCGGTCTTTTCCTCATTCTCCTCGGTCACCTTGGCAAGGGACGCGGCGAGCTCTTCGCCCTCGGTGCCCCCCTGCGAAACGTCTTCGCGCAGCGCGTCCTGATGTGCCGTGAGCTCCGCCTGCGTTTCCGCCGTCTTGGCGTCCTCCGCCTTTGCCTCATCGATGAGCTCGGAGGCTTTGGCGGCGTACTCGTCCGTCGGGACGGTGCGGTATTGATTGAACGAATAGAGACCGAATGCCACGCTCACGAGCGCGAGCACGAGCAGGATCCAGTTGACGATCTTCAGCTTACTCATTGCTTCCGGCCTCCTCTTCGGTTTCGGCTTCGTCTCCGCCGAGGCCGTTGTCAATGTAGCCCTGCACCTCTTCGATGCCCTTGACCATTTCCTCGTACACGGAGTTATAGTACGCCGTGTCCTCGTCGGCGAGCTTCGTTTCCGCTTCGCTCTCGAGAGACTCGATCGTGCTGTCGAGCTCGGTGTTCTCCGCCGTCAGCGCATCGATCTTCTCCTGCGTTTCGGTGAAAACAGCTTCCTCCGCGGCCTTCCATGCGGCGGCACCGGCTTCGGAATCGGGGTTCACGGCGTCATAGCGTGCCTGCGCCTCGGCGAGCTGCGTCTCGGCGGCGGCCACACTGCTCTCTCCGCTCGCACGGAGATCCGCGGCCTGCCGCGTGAAGTACACGCCGCACACCGCACCCGCCAGAAGCAGCACGGCGAGCGCGACGGTCAATGCTTTGCTTTTCATGATTTCAAATCACTCTTTCCTTCATTCGGCGGTGCCTCGGCATCACCGTTATTATTTCGTCGCTATATTACGACGGTTTTGCACGGTTTTCAAGACATTTCTCATATAAAATGTGCGTCTCTTCCATTCGCTCGGGGAGAGAGAACTCCGTAACGGCGCGGCGGTGGGCACATTCGCCGTATTCGCGGCAGAGCGCATCGGAACGCATGAGTGCGAGCAGAGCCTCCGCCATCGCCTCGACATCGCCGGGCGAAACGCAGAAGCCGCAGCCGCGCGAGAGATCCGCGCCCGCACCGACATCGGTCATCACGAGCGGGAGACCGCACTCCATCGCCTCGAGCGCCGCGAAGCTCATGGCTTCATTGCAGAGCGCACTGCTCACATAGGCGTCCGCCGAGCGGAGCAGCTCTTCGGTGTCCGTGCGGTAGCCGGCGCGAATGACATTCTCCGAGAGACCCTTCTCCGTGATCTCCTCGCCGACGGCGTCAAAGAGCTCACCGTCCCCCGCGATGAGGCACACGAACGGCCGCTCCGTGCGCTGCCTGAGCGCCGCGAGCGCATCGAGCAGGAACGAGAGCCCCTTCTCCGGCGCATAGCGCGCCATTGTGAGAAATACGAAGCACCCGTCCGGGAGCGAAAACTCCTCGCGGATGCGGTTTCCGTGCGAAGGCTTCTCCCGCGGCTCCACGCCGTTGAATATAACGCGGATCTTCCCGGACGGCACGCCGTTCTCCCGCAGGAGCGACGCGCCCTGCGTACACACGGCGATGCACGCATCATCGTGCGGCGTGATGAGCCGGTTGACCGCCCGCCAGAGCGCGCCCTGCCGAACGGTGAGGTGGCTCGTGAAGATCACGCGCGTTTTCCTGCGCCAAAGCCGCGAGAGCACGGCAATGACATTCTCGCGCGGGTACTGCGCGTGGATGATGTCAATGTTCTTTTCCCCGCAGAGCCTCGCGAGCGACCGCGCAGCCGGGAGCAAATGCGAGGCGCGCAGATCGATTTGATAAGTTTCGCATCCGAGCGCGCGGGCCCGTTCAACGAGCTCCCCGCCGTCCATATAGGCGAGAGCGCACGT
>CAZKGZ010000162.1:0-3718 GCA_964552365.1 uncultured Oscillospiraceae bacterium
ACTCTTGCTACTCTGGGGGAGAGGGCGGATGTTAGGGCGCAGCCTTCGTTGGCGCCGGAGAGGGCGGCGGCTTCCTGGGAGAGGAGGGCGCGGCCGTGACCGTCGAAGCCGAAGAGGGTGACTTCCTCGCCGGGGGTCACATTGAGGCCGGTCACATCGACCATGCACTGATCCATGCAGCAGGCGAGGAGCGGGCGGCGCTCTCCGCACACGAGGACGCTGCCGTGCTTTTCCACGAGCGGAATGTAGAGGCCGTCGCCGTAGCCCACGCCGACGATCGCCACATCCGCATCCTGCGGCAGCGTATACGCGCCGCCGTAGCCGAGCTTTTCGCCCGCGCGGCGGTGATGCACGCCGGTCACGCAGCTGCGCCACGACGCGCACTCGCAAATATTCCCGCGCGGGGCGGTCGGATTGTCCATGATGAGCCGCCGCCCGAGGCGCACGGCATCGAAATGATATTCCGGGAAGAGCTCGCTCGCCGCGCTGTCGCAGATGTGGCGCATCGGCACCGCAAAGCCCGCCTTTTCGACCGCATCGACGGCGCGCAGGAAGAGCTCCGCCTGACGGCGGCAGAGCGGCTCGTTCGCCGTGTCGGCAAAGTGGGAGTATACGCCGCAGAGGGTGATCCTCTCCCCCGCTTCGCGCAGCTCGCCGAGCAGTGCCGCAAGCTCCTCGCCCGGCTCGACGCCCACACGGTGCAGTCCGGTGTCGATTTTGATCTGGATCTTCGCACTTTTGCCGGCGCGCTCGGCCGCTTCGGCGAGTGCCGGAACGAGGCCGAGACGGCCTGCCGTGAGCGTGAGGCCGGCTTCGACTGCCGCATCGATCGCTCCGGGCAGCGGATTGCCGAGGATGAGGACATCCTTTTCGATGCCGAGCGAGCGCATCGTGAGCCCTTCGGATATGTGCGCGAGCGCGAAGGTGCGGATCTCGGGCAGCGCCGCGAGTGCGGGGGCGGTGAGCGAAAGGCCGAGGCCGTAGGCGTCGCTTTTGAGCACCGGGATGATCTCCGTGCCGGGCGTGAGCGAGGCGGAAATGGCGGCGATGTTCGCGCACAGCGCGTCCGTATGCACGGCAAGATAGGAGTTATGGGTCGGATGCCGATAAAAATTCATGACTGCAGTTCCCTGTTCTATTCACAATATTCGGTAATATGCAAAATTTCTTTGAGGATATTCATCTTTGCGGGACACCTGCGCATTATAATGTAAAATGGCTGTAAGTGCAATACATCGCGGGCGGTTTTGGCGTTTTTCACAAATCGCGGGGGTAAATTTCTCGTTAAATCGAATATTTAATCCTTGACAATGAATAATTATGCGGTTATACTATGCCTCGCCGATGTGAAAAGCGGCTCTGTCAGTATGTAATTACCGATGATAAGATCAAAGAAAGGAAAAGAAACAAAAATGAAAAAGATCACTGCCATTCTTCTGGCTCTCGTTATGATCCTGAGCCTGGCCGCCTGCGGCACTGCTGCAAGCACCACCGAAGCCACCGAGACCACCGAAACCGAAGCCACCGAGGCTCCTGCCGAGGCCGAAGCTGTCGAAGAGACCGCCCAGGGCGGCACGCTCGTTTTCGCGACCAGCGCCGACTATGCTCCGTTTGAGTTCATCGTTCTCGACGAGAACAACGAGCAGAAGTACGTCGGCATCGACGTGTCCGTCGCTCAGGCCATTGCCGACGACATGGGCATGGAGCTGCAGGTCGTCAACATGGACTTCGACAGCCTGATGGCCAACCTGCAGAAGGGCGATGCGGATATCGTCCTCGCCGCCATTGAGGTCACCGAGGAGCGTCTCGAGGCCGCCGATTTCTCCGATCCCTACTACACCGATCTGCCGGCCATGATCCTTGTGAAGGCCGACAAGGCGGAAGAGTACACCTCCGTTGAATCCTTCTCCGGCAAGTCCGTCGGCGCTCAGACCGGCACCACCAAGGTGGACATCGTCAATGAGACCCTCACCGGCGCGAACCTCGTGGCTCTCACGAGCGTGAACGACCTTGTGAACCAGCTTGTCTACGACAAGGTGGACGCGATCGTTGTGGACGGCGCCGTCGCCATGCAGTATGCACAGGCCAACAGCGACCTCGTTGTTGCGGACGTGAGCCTCGGCGAGGCGGCTCCCTTCTGCGTTGCCGTGCAGAAGGGTGACCCGAAGGGCCTGCTGACCTCCATCAACGCGACCATCGCCAAGCTCCTGGCCGACGGCTCCATCGATACCTTCGCCGCCGAAGCCGACGCGCTGAGCGACCAGGCCATCGCCTGATAACCGAACAGAAGTACATTTTCTCCGCAAAATGTGCGCCCTGCCTGCTTTTTTGCAGGCAGGGCGCTTATGTGCGATTTCAGGCAAATGCCGAATCGGTTCGGTACTTGCCTGAGAACATACATTGAACAACGAATCAACGGCTCGCGCCGAAAGAAAGGGTTTGGGAATTTATGTGGTGGTCCAGTCTGTTTGAGGGTATGAGCCCCGCAAACTTCTTCAACTTCTCGTTCCTGCCGAAATATCTCTCGTTCTTCGTGCAGGGTCTCGAGTATACGCTGCTGCTGTCGGTCATCTCCGTGGCGCTCGCCATTCTCCCCGCGCTCACGCTCGCGCTGATGCGTCTGAGCAAGCACCGCGTCGTGCGCAGTCTTGCCGGCGCTTACATTGCGGTGTTCCGCTCCACGCCGATGATGGTGCAGCTCTACATTATCTTCTACGGTCTCTTCGGGTGGATCAAGATCCCGTCGACCGTGATACTGGGCTTCATCGATCTCTCGCGCTTCATTCCGGGCGTTGTCGCGCTCGCGCTCAACTCCTCGGCGTATGTGGCGGAGATCATCCGCGCCGGCATTCTCGCCGTGGACGCCGGGCAGACCGAGGCCGCCCGCTCGCTCGGCCTCACCGCGTGGCAGAGCATGCGGCTCGTTGTGCTGCCGCAGGCCATCAAGAACATTCTGCCCGCACTCGCCAACGAGCTCGTCACCATGGTGAAGGAGTCCTCCGTGTGCTCGGTGCTCGGCATGTCCGAGCTCATCTGGGGCGCAAAGACCGTCGCCTCGACCACGTACAAGACGCTCTCGCCGTACGTGCTCGCCGCCATCGTTTATTTTGCCATCAACTACCCCGCCAGCAAGGCGATCGAAGCCATCGAAAGGAGAATGCGCCGTGGCGACAAACACTGAACTCATCCGTGTGGAACACGTCAGCAAGGAATTTAACGAGGGCAAGGTGCGTGCGCTCAGCGACTGCTCGCTCACCATCGCGCAGGGCGAGGTCGTGGCCATCATCGGGCCGTCCGGCTCGGGCAAGTCCACGATGCTGCGCTGCCTGAACCTGCTCGAGGTGCCGACCTCCGGCCACATCTATTTTGACGGCGTGGACATCACCGACAAGAAGGTGGACATCAACCTGCACCGCCGCAAAATGGGCATGGTGTTCCAGCACTTCAATCTTTTCCCGCACAAGACCGTGATGCAGAACATCACTCTTGCGCCCGTGACGCTCAAGCTCAAAAGTGCTGCCGAGGCGAAAGCCCAGGCCACGGAGCTTCTCGAGCGCATCGGTCTCGCCGACAAGGCGAACGAATACCCGAACCGTCTCTCCGGCGGACAGAAGCAGCGCATCGCGATCGTGCGCGCGCTGTGCATGGATCCCGAGGTGATGCTCTTCGACGAGCCCACGAGCGCGCTCGACCCCGAAATGGTCGGCGAAGTGCTCGA
>CAZKGZ010000163.1:0-3704 GCA_964552365.1 uncultured Oscillospiraceae bacterium
CGAGCACGCCGCCCTGAATGGCTGCGCCCACGGCCACGCACTCATCGGGGTTGATGCCCTTGAAGGGCTCTTTGCCGGTGAAGTTCTTCACGGCTTCCTGCACGGCCGGGATACGGGTGGAGCCGCCGACGAGCAGGACCTTGCTCAGGTCGTTGACGGAGAGGCCGGCGTCGCTCAGAGCCTGACGGACAGGAGCCATCGTGCGCTCTACGAGGTGATGCGTGAGTTCGTTGAACTTTGCGCGGGTGAGGGTCACATCGAGGTGCTTCGGGCCGTTCGCGTCGGCGGTGATGTACGGCAGGTTGACATTGGTGCTCGTCACGCCGGACAGGTCGCACTTTGCCTTCTCGGCAGCCTCACGCAGACGCTGCATGGCGACCTTATCGCCGGAGAGGTCAACGCCTTCGGCTCTCTTGAACTCGGACACGAGGTAATCGGTCACGCACTTATCGAAGTCATCGCCGCCGAGGCGGGTGTCGCCGGCCGTGGCCAGAACTTCGATGACGCCGTCGCCGATCTCGAGGACGGAGACATCGAACGTGCCGCCGCCGAGGTCGTAGACCATGATCTTCTGCTCGGATTCCTTATCGAGGCCGTACGCCAGAGCAGCGGCGGTAGGCTCGTTGATGATACGCTTTACGTCGAGACCCGCGATCTTGCCGGCGTCCTTGGTGGCCTGACGCTGGCTGTCGGAGAAGTACGCCGGAACGGTGATGACCGCTTCGGTCACGGTGGTGCCGAGGTACGCTTCCGCGTCGGTCTTCAGCTTCTGCAGGACCATGGCGCTGATCTCGGGGGGCGTGTAGCTCTTGTTGTCGATGTTCACGCGGTAGTTGCTGCCCATCTCACGCTTGATGGAGGAGATGGTGCGGTCGGGGTTGGTGATGGCCTGGCGCTTTGCGACCTGGCCGACCATACGCTCGCCGGTTTTGGAGAACGCTACGACGGACGGCGTAGTGCGCGCGCCCTCGGCGTTGGGGATGACTTTCGGTTCGCCGCCTTCCATAACGGCGACGCAGCTATTGGTAGTACCAAGATCGATTCCGATAATTTTACTCATGACAAATGACCTCCTGTATGATCGAATATTTTTTACTTACTTTGTGATTTGAATGGGATCTATATGCAAAAAATTGGGATAACAAATTAATTTGCGACTTGCACCATGCTGAAGCGGATGACGCGGTCGCCCAGCTTGAAGCCCTTCTGGAACTCCTGCACGATGACGTTCTCGCCCTTGTCGGGGTCTTCGGTGTGCATCACGGCGTTGTGCTCGTGGGGATCGAAGGTTTTGCCTTCGGTCTCGATCGGCGTGGCGCCGAGCGCCTTGAGTGCTTCGAGGAACTGATTCATCGTCATTTCCACGCCCTTGCGGTACGCCTCGTCGGCGGTCTCCTGCCGGAGCGCCCGCTCGAGGTTATCGAAGATCGGCAGGATCTTCAGGAGCGTGTCCGCCTTGACATCGGCGTAAATGTTGTCGCGCTCCTTGGCGGAACGCTTGCGGAAGTTGTCATACTCTGCGCGGAGGCGGAGATTCTTGTCTTTCTCCGCGGCGAGATCGTCCTGCGCCTTCTTGAGCTCCTCGCGGAGCTTGTCGGCTTCCGACGGTTCTTTTTTCTCGGGTTCGGCGGTCTTTTCCGCCGGTGCGGCTTCCCCGGTCTTTTCCGTGGGTTCCGCCGCCGTTTCCTCGATGGGCTTTTCCTCCGGCGCGGAGGCTTCCTTATTTTCCTTGCTCATCGGTCGTTATATCTCCTTTTAGTATCATTTTTCCGAATCCCGCCGGCGCTTCACCGCCGCCCAGCAGACGGCTGAGCCCGTCGGCGATGTACTGCAGCTTGGCGGCTACGGCACTGTAGTCCATGCGGAGCGGTCCGACGACGCCGATCAGTCCGCGCTGTCCTTCGCCGGCATCGTAGGTCGCCATGATGACGCTCGAATCGCGGAGCTCCTCGGCGACATTCTCCGGCCCGATGATCACCCGGACCGAGCCGTTTCCCGCGGCGGCGCCCGGAAGATTCATGAGGTGGTCGGAATCGGAGAGGTAGCTGATGACGCGGTGCGCCTTGTCCGGATCGCGGAACTCCGGCTGCTGCAGCAGGCTGCTCTCGCCGGTGACATATGCCGCGCCCTCGCGGCTCTCACTGAGCACCTCGATGGCATACGCCGCGATGATGGAGGCGAGCCCCATGGTATCGCGTGCCGCCCGCTCCGTGGCGGAGATCAGGACCGGCGTGATGCTCTCTTCGGGGATGTTGGTGAAGCCCGCATTGAAGAGCGCCGAGAGCTTTTGGATCTGCCCCTGCTCCACCGAGAACGGCAGATGCACGAGCTTGTTCTTTACGGTGTTGTTGCCGAGCAGAACGACGATAATGAAGGTGTTCGCATCGATGTAGATGAGATCGAAGCGCTTGATGGTCGCCGCGCGCGGTGCGCTCAATGTGAGCGCCGGGTAGCCGGTGATCTGACCGGCCAGACGGCCCGCGTCGGTCATGAGCTTGTCGAGCTGCTCCATCTTCTCGTTGAGCCGGGCATTGATGGCTTCCGCTTCTTCCACGGACACCTTTTGCCGCTCCATGAGCTCGTTCACATAGAACCGGTAGCCCTGCGGGGACGGGATGCGTCCCGCGCTCGTGTGCGGCTGTTCCAGAAGGCCGAGCGCCGTGAGCTCCGAGAGCTCGTTGCGGATGGTGGCGCTGCTGCAGCCGAGCCCGGCGATCTCAACGATCGTTTTCGAGCCGACCGGCTCTGCCGTGCGGATATATTCATCCACGACAGCCGCGAGTATTTTCTTTTTTCTCTGGCTGATTTCCACGGCTGAGACCTCGCATTAGCACCAGACATCATCGGAGTGCTGGCACTCTCTTCTTACGAGTGCTAATTTATCACCTTTCGGCAAAAAAGTCAAGCATGGGATAAAGAATTAAAAAACCGTTCACAAATGAAAATTTTTATGTATAATAGAGGTACTATGACCCGCCGCGCACCGCGGCGCGAAAGGAGAGGGCACTATGCCGACACCCTGGAAACGCTCCCCCGAGGAGCTGCACAAAACCTATATTGCCAACACGGAGGCCTTTTATAAAGTAGCGGGGCGCGGTCTCGCGCAGGAGCTGGACGAGTTTGTCGTCTCGTGCGCGCTCGGGCTGTGGAAGGGCAGCGCCCGCATCGGCCAGCAGCATGTGGACGCGGTGAATCAGCTCTATTCCAAGGGGCGCAAGCCGGGCACATGGCTCCTCTGGGAGCTCACGGAAAAGGTGTGCGCGAGCGGCGATTTTCTGCCCCCGCTCTTCTTCTGGAATCTGACGGAAGCGGACGCACGCCGCGGCTCGACGAACTCGCGCATTTTCGTGCGGATGCTCACGAACATCCTCCTCTATCTCGCCGCCGTGGACGATGAGGTCACGATGGACGAGGCCGCGTACATCACCGAATGCTCGGAAAAGCTCACCGCCATTTGCGACGGCGCGCATGTCGCGCAGTCGAAAGCGCCCATCAACGCCGCCGACTATGTGACGAGCGGCGAGCCGTCGTTCACCTCCCGCGTGGGCGTGAGCACGACCGGCGGCGAGAAAAAGGCAGAGGCCGAAGCCGCCGCGCAGAAGGAGCCGGAGGAGAAAAAGCCGGATCTCGATGAGCTGATGGCGGAGCTCGAGAGCCTTGTCGGTCTTTCCACGGTCAAGCGCGAGGTCAAGAATCTCACGAAT
>CAZKGZ010000164.1:0-3692 GCA_964552365.1 uncultured Oscillospiraceae bacterium
TTATCGGAAATATTGCCGTCTTAAGTGCGCCACTTTTTGCAGCGGTTGGCGCGGCGGCGGCGGTTTCGGACGCTTCGCGCGATCAGGAAGCCCGCCACAAGAGCGATCGTCACGGAAATGCCGATGATGGGCGTGTAGTCCGTGTCGCCTTCGGTTTTTACCTCGAGCCAGAGAGAGTCCATAAGGTGCGTGGTCTCCTGGTCGAGATAGAGGAACGCTTCGCCGCGGCTGAGCGTTTCCGCACTCGGATAGGCAATATCGGATGCGGATGTCTCCTCATCCATGTACTGCTTCGCCTCGGTCTCCGGCGTGGAGTAGCCGAGATAGTCGAGATTCTGCCCGTTGATCTCCGGCGAGCACAGGAAGTTGATGTACGCCTCGGCGCCCTCTTTGTTCGTGGCGCAGGTGGGGATGCACAGGGCGTCAATGAAGAAGTTGAAGCCCTCCTCGGGGAAGCAGAATTTCAGATCCTCGTTTTCGTCGGCCATCATGAGATAGTCGCCCGCGTAGTACGGTGCGATCCACGCCTCGCCGCGCTCCATCTTGTCATAAATCTGATCCATGACATACGCCTGCACGAGCGGCTTCTGCTCAATGAGCTTGTAGGTCGCGGCGCGCAGCTCATCCTCATCGTGGGTGTTCAGCGAGTAGCCGAGCATCGTCTCCGCAATGGCAAATGCATCGCGCGGGTTGTCGAACATCAGTATTTTTCCGGAATACTTGCTGTTCCAGAGAAGATCCCAGCTGCCGACATCCTCTTCGTCCACATAAGCGCTGTTGTAGATGATGCCGACCGTGCCCCAGGTATACGGCACGGAATAGAGGTTGTCGGGGTCATAGGAGGTGTTCTTGTACGCCTCATCGATGTACTGATAGTTCGGGATGTTGTCAAAGTTGAGCGGCTGCACGAGCCCCTCGTCAATGAGACGCCCGACCATGTAATCGGAGGGAATGATAATGTCGTAGGAGGAGCCGCCGGTCTTGAGCTTCGTGTACATCGTCTCGTTCGAGTCGAATGTCATGTAGTTCACATGGATGCCGGTCGCCTCTTCGAACGCGGCGTTTACATCGATATACCCGTCCGTGCCGTCCGAGATGTACTGCCCCCAGTTATACACGTTGATAACATTGTCGGCGGCGTGAGCCTCCGGCGCGGGCAGCAGCGCGGCGCAGAGCACAAAGGCGAGCAGGAAGGAGAATACGCGTTTCATGCGCCCGCCCCCTTTCGACCGAACACGCCTCGCGCCTGACGGCGGCGGCGTTCATCGCCCGCCTGCAGCAGGTTCATAATGACCATGACAAGCAGAATGGCGAGGAAGAGGAGCGTAAAGAGCGCGTAGATCTTCGGCTGCAGCGGCTTCTTCGTGTAGTTGTAGATCTCCACCGGCAGCGTCACAAATGTCGGACCGTATACGAAGTACGAAATGACGAAGTCGTCCAGACTCATCGTAAACGCCATGAGAGCGCCCGAGAGAATGCCCGGGAAGATCTCATGGAGAATGACCTTGAAGAACGCCTGTACCGGCGTGCAGCCGAGATCGAGCGCTGCATCGCGCAGATTCGGGTCAAGCTGGCCGAGCTTCGGCATAACGGAGAGAATGACATACGGCAGGTTGAATGTGATGTGCGCAATGAGAAGCGTTGTGAAGCCGAGAATGTTGTTGAGCTTCATCATCTGCCCGATGAACGCAAAGAGCAGCGCGAGCGAAACGCCCGTGACGATCTCCGGGTTCGTGAGAGGGATGTTCGTCACAGCCATCGTGATGCGGCGCATGCGCTTTCCCATGGCGCGGATGCCGATGGCGGCCATCGTGCCGAGCACGGTCGCGGCGAGAGAAGCGATGACCGCGACAATGACGGAATTGGCGAGCAGCGGCAGCAGCACGCCGTCGCGGAAAAGCTCACCGTACTGCGAAAAGGTAAAGCCCTTCCATGTGGCGATGTCCGTTCCGGAGTTAAAGGACGCCACGGCGAGCACGATCATCGGGATATAGAGGAAGAGAAATACGATGACCGTAAACACTCTGTTGAAGGTTTTCATATCGTCGCGACCTCCTCTCCGTCCGAAAAGCGGTTCATGACCGCAATGCACACGAGCACCATGATCATCAGCACAAGCGAGAGCGCCGCGCCGAGATTGGGATTGTAGGCGGCCTTGAACTGGCTTTCGATGACGTCACCGATGAGCGTCGTGCCGGAAGAGCCCATTTTCTGCGAAATGTAGAAGGTGGACACGGCCGGGACGAACACCATCGTAAAGCCGGAGATGATGCCGGGCACGCTCAGCGGGAGCGTCACCTTCGTGAACACCTGCACCGGCGTGCATCCGAGATCCTCCGCCGCCTCCGTGAGACGCGGGTCGAGCTTGATGAGCACGGTGTAGAGCGGCATGATCATGTACGGCAGATAGTTATACACCATGCCGAGCACGACGGCGGCATCGTTGCGGATGAGCGGCAGCGGCTGCAGGCCGAGGCTTGTGATAAAGCTGTTGATGATGCCGGTATCCTCCAGCAGCGCCACCCATGCGAGCGTGCGCAGAAGAAAGCTCATGCACATCGGGAGCATCACGAGCATATAGAGAAATCTCTGACGGCTCGGCGCGGCGGACGCGATGCAGTAGGCGACCGGGTAGCCGATGATGATGCAGATGACCGACGAGAGGATCGCAAGCCATATGCTCTTGAGGAAAATGGGGAGGTAGGTCCCCATGCGGGAAATGTTCGAGAAGGTAAATGCGCCGGTCACGGAGTCGGTAAAGGCATACCACAGCACAATGCCGAGCGGCACGACCGTAAAGAGCGCCATCCATACGAGGTACGGCGCAGCCAGAGCTTTATTCTTCATTGGCGGATCCCTCCTCGTCCGAGGATCCTTCCTCCGCCTCCGGGTCATATTCGACATCGGACAGCTCATCATACTCCTCGGAGAAGGAGCTGTAGTCGCCGTACAGACCGGAGTACTTGCTCTTGTGCATAATGTGGAAGCCGTCGGGGACGATGCGGATGCCGATGCGCTGCCCGACTTCGGGGCTGTCCGTCGTCTGAATGAGCCACTTGAAGCCCTTGAAGTCGACGATGACATCGTACTGCATGCCCTTAAAGGTGATGCTCGTCACGGTGCCGGTCAGCATGCCCTCCTTGACGGGGACAATGTCGATGTCCTCCGGACGCACGACAACATCCACGGGTTCGTCCTTTGCAAAGCCCTTGTCCATGCACTGGAAGCGGCGGCCGAATGTTTCGACCACATAGTCCTCGCGCATGATGCCGTCGAGAATGTTGCTCTCGCCGATGAAGTCCGCCACGAAAGCGTTCTTCGGTTCGTTATATATATCCTCCGGCGTGCCGATCTGCTGGATGATGCCCTCGTTCATGACGACAACGGTGTCGGACATGGCGAGTGCTTCTTCCTGATCGTGCGTAACATAGATGAAGGTGATCTCCATCTGCTGCTGGATGCGCTTGAGCTCCTGCTGCATGTCCTTGCGCAGACGCAGATCGAGTGCGCCGAGCGGCTCGTCGAGCAGCAGAACTTTCGGACGGTTCACCAGCGCGCGTGCGATCGCAACACGCTGCTGCTGTCCGCCGGAGAGCAATGTCACCTTGCGGTTTTCAAAACCCTTGAGCGACACGACTTCCAGCATTTCCGTCACACGCTCATCGACTTCCTTCTCCGGCACCTTTTGAATG
>CAZKGZ010000165.1:0-3678 GCA_964552365.1 uncultured Oscillospiraceae bacterium
GACGAGGCCATGCAGGAGCTACTGACAGCCATGCAGGAATACTCCGCCCAACAGGCCGCGCAGGCTGCACAGGCAGCTGCGGCGCAGCAGACGTATTCTGCAGCTCCTGCTTCGTCCGCCGCGGCCGCTTCGACAACGACAACGACCGCCGAGAGCACGACAACGACCGGCGGCACCTACGAAAATAACGCCAACGCCTCAAGCGCCTACAACGGCACCTTTATCTGGCCGACGGACAGCACCTATGTCACATCCAAGTACGGCCTCCGCGACCAGCCGACGGCAGGCGCATCCACCAATCACAAAGCCATTGACATCGGCGCCGCCTCCGGCACGCCGATTTATGCTGCAGCCGACGGACAGGTCGTCACCGCCACCTACAATAACGGTCTCGGCTACTATGTCAGCATCGAACACGACAGCGACACCGCCACGCGCTATTCGCACATGACGAACTACATCGTTCAGCCGGGCGAATATGTCACGCAGGGACAGATCATCGGCTATGTCGGCGAGAGCGGCATCGCCACCGGCAGCCATCTGGACTATGCCGTTATCGTGGACGGAGAGCAGGTCGACCCCATGCAGTACTATGATTCGTCCGCCGTCACCTACGACCCCACGGCCTGAGAATTTAAGATCCGAGGTATTTGCCCATGAAACAGGTGCCGAAATTTGTATGGTCGGTGCTCGCGTGCTTTATCTGCATCGTAATAACGGCAGCCGCCTGCCTCATTCTGGCGGACAGCAACGCCTCCTCCGATAAATACATGGAGGTCATCAAGGTCATCGAGTCGACCTACTATCAGCCGCAGGACACATCTTCTCTTGAAGACGCTTCCGCCGCCGCCATGGTCGCCTCGCTCGGCGACGCCGCAAGCTACTATCTTACGGCCGAGGAGTACGAGACCTACAAGCTGGAACTCACGAACCAGTATGTCGGCATCGGCATCACCACGCAGTATAACGAAAATTACGGCTATCTCACCGTGCTCTCCGTTACCGCCGGTTCTCCCGCCGACCAGGCCCACATCAAAGTCGGCAATATGATCTCCGCCGTGGATGACATCGATGTCTCCGAGTACACCCCGGAAATGCTCGACGAGCTTCTCCGCAGCTACGATGATAAGGAAACGGATGCGGAAAAGTATTTCACGCTCCACCTCATCAACACGCAGGGCGGCAAGGCAGAAGCCAAGCTCAAATGCGAGCTCATCTACGCCGAGCCCGTCTACTACTACATTCTCGACAACGACTCCAACAAAGCGAACAGCTCCTCCACCATCGGATATCTTCAAATCAAGAACTTCGATGACAGCGCCGCGGCCAGCGTAAAAACGGCCATTGCAGCGCTGCAGGAATCGGGAGCCACCTCGCTCGTGATCGATGTCCGCGACAACACGAGCGGCAAGCCCGCCGAAATGGCGGACACGCTCGATTATCTCCTCCCGAAGGGCGACCTGTTCCTTCTCCGCGACCGCGACGGAAAGGAAACGACTTACTCCTCCGGCAGCTCCTATCTCAATATGCCGATGGTCGTTCTCGCCAACGAGAACACGACCTGCGCCGCCGAGGTATTCGCCTGCATCATGCAGCAGGCGGGCGTCCAGATCGTCGGGCGCAAAACGCTCGGCAATGCGCAAAGCCAGGTCATCGTGGAGCTCTCGGACGGCAGCGCCATCCGCATCTCCAAGTTCGAGTACCTTACCCCCGATAAAAAGTCCATGGCGGATCTCGGCGGCGTCATGCCGGACATCGCATCCTATCAGATCGATGACAGCGACATGGACATCCAGCTCGAAGCAGCCAAGGACGCATTGAGCTGAAATAAATAAAGTACGGAAAATCAATGCTTGACATAGCGTAAAACATTACATATAATGGCAAGACAAATTCCCGCACGGAGCAAATTCCGTGCGGGAATTGCGAGCATAAATCGAAAGGAAGAACAAACATGGCAGTCGACAACGCATTCCGCATGAGCCAGGAACGGCTCGATAAATTGAAAGAACAGCTGGAGTACCTCCAGACCGTTCGCGAAAAGGAAGTCTCCGAGCAGATCAAAGAAGCCCGCTCTTTCGGCGACCTGTCGGAAAACAGCGAGTATGACGAGGCGAAGAACGAGCAGGGCAAGCTCTACTCCAAGATCGCCGAGATCAAGAACCTCATCGAGAACGCGATCATCGTAGAAAACACCCCGACCGGCACCGGCATTTCCATGGGCAGCAAGGTGACCGTCCGCGAAGTCGGCGAAGAGGACGAGGAATCCTATGAGATCGTCGGCAGCCAGGAAGCCGACCCGATGAGCGGCCGCATTTCCGATGAATCCCCGCTCGGCCGCGCCCTTATGGGCAAGCACGAGGGCGAGAAGATCGAATTCGAGACCCCGGGCGGCATGGTACACTACGAGATCCTTTCCGTAGGACTGTAAAGCAACATTTTGTAAAATAAGGAGATCATTATGGCAGAGGAAAGAAAGAACGGCGCGCCGGAGGAATCGCTCAGCGATCTGCTCCGCATTCGCCGTGAGAAGCTGGCAAATTTGCAGGAAGCGGGCAAGGACCCCTTCGCGATCACGCGCTACGATGTGACGCACCACAGCACGGACATACTGAATGCCGGTGACGAGCTGCTCGAAAAAACGGTATCCGTCGCAGGCCGTATGATGGTCAAACGCGTCATGGGCAAAGCGTCTTTCTGCAAAGTGCAGGATAAGCTCGGCACCATTCAGTGCTATGTTGCGCGCGATGACCTCGGTGAGGAAGCGTACGCCGAATTCAAGAAGATGGACATCGGCGACATCATCGGCGTCGAAGGCTTTGTGTTCCGCACGAAAACCGGCGAGATCACCATCCACGCCAAATCGCTTACGCTGCTTTCCAAGTCTCTCAAACCTCTGCCCGAAAAATTCCACGGCCTGCAGAACTCCGATATGCGCTATCGCCAGCGCTATGTCGACCTTATCATGAACCCCGAAGTGCGCAATACATTCGTAAAGCGCTCGCAGATCATCAGCGAGATCCGCCGCTTTGTCGAGGCTCGCGGATTTATGGAAGTCGAAACGCCGATGCTCGTCTCGAACGCCGGCGGCGCTGCGGCGCGCCCGTTTGAGACGCATTACAACGCGCTCGATGAGGATGTGAAGCTCCGCATCTCTCTGGAACTCTACCTCAAGCGCCTCATCGTCGGCGGCCTCGAGAAGGTCTATGAGATCGGCCGCGTCTTCCGCAACGAGGGTGTCGACACGCGCCACAACCCCGAGTTCACGCTCATGGAGCTCTATCAGGCGTACACGGACTACAACGGCATGATGGAACTGACGGAATCCATGTTCCGCCACCTCGCCAAGACCATTTGCGGCAGCACGACCATCACCTATCAGGGCACCGAGATCGACTTCGGCAAGCCGTTTGAGCGCCTTACCATGATCGAGGCCGTGAAGAAATATTCCGGCGTTGACTTCGACACGGTAAAGACGACCGAGGAAGCCAAAGAGCTCGCCCGTCAGCACAACATCGCCTTTGAAGAGCGCCACACCCGCGGCGACATCCTCAACCTGTTCTTTGAGACCTACTGCGAGGAGAATCTCATTCAGCCGGTGTTCATTATGGATCACCCCATCGAGATCAGCCCGCTTACCAAGAAAAAGCCGTCCGACCCGACCAAGGTGGAGCGCTT
>CAZKGZ010000166.1:0-3666 GCA_964552365.1 uncultured Oscillospiraceae bacterium
TTTTGGCCTTTTGAAGATAGCGGTAGATGCTGGCTTGGGAGCAGGCCAGTTTTTTTACGGTGAACTGGACGGCGCCGCGGAGCTCGAAGAGGCCGGCTTCGTAGAGCCGGGCGATGATGTCCGCGCGGTCGGCCTGCGTCAGGTGGTCGATGGGGACGGTGACCGGCTGCATCACGGTGTCGAAGATCTCCTCCATCAGCCCCGTGGTGTTCGACTGGAACCGCTCCGCCTCGGCGGGAACGGGGCGCTGCACCGCCTGCTTGATGCCGCGGTCGGCGGGGAAGTAGTGCTCCTGCACGAAGGAGTCGGGGTGGACGATGCGGAGAATGGCGTTGCTCACGGCATGGAAGCGGCTGTCATCGAAGTTGATGCACAGCAGCCCCACGAGCTTGCCGTTGTCCTTGATGAACATCGTGCTCGAGCGGATGGTTTTGCCGTCCGGGAGCTGCCCGGTGTAGTTGAGCTCGTACTCGCCTTCCTCGTAGCGCTTCTGCATGATCATGCGGAGGGCGCTGCTCGTGATCGGCGCGCCGACCTTCCGCCCGCTGATGTGTCCGTTCGCGATCGCCGCAACGCGGCTGTTCTCCGGCAGGATCTCGTGCAGCACGACCTCATAGTCCGGCCCGAGCGCCTGTCCCAGAAAATCCACGAGCGTACTGTACTGCGCCAGCATTTCTTCCGTCATGACAGCTGTCCTCCTATGTGATAATTTTTTATCAAATGTTAGCATGATTTGCCGCAAAATGCAAGAAAAATTCGGCCTCAACTCGGCAAAACCGCCGTCTCGGCGCAGAGTGTCCGTTATTTCCGGATACGCCGCTGCAATGTCGCACAAAAAGTTTCTGTCTTTACAAAATATTTATGTGCAAGTTATTGACAAATGAGAATCATGGTGATAAATTATTATCACGATGAGGAGGTGAATTTTTCACAATGAAAGAAGTTATCGCCACGAGCAAGGCTCCCGCAGCCATTGGCCCCTATTCGCAGGGCATCAAGGCAGGCAGCCTGATCATCACATCCGGACAGCTGCCCATCGATCCCGCGACCGGCGCGTTCCCCGCGACGATCGAAGAGCAGACACGGCAGTCGCTCGAGAACTGCAAAGCGGTCCTCGCCGAAGCCGGTGCCGATATGAGCGACATCATCAAAACGACGGTGTTCCTCAGCGACATGAACAATTTCGGCGCGATGAACGGCATTTACGCATCGTTCTTCGAAGGTGCGTGCCCGGCACGCAGCGCGGTGGAGGTCGCCCGTCTTCCCAAGGATGCCCTGGTGGAGATCGAGTGCGTCGCCGTTATTTAATTTGTAAGCCAACCGCGCACAGCGCGGGCTTAAAAAAGGCGGCGGTGCGAAGCCCGCTGCCAAACCAGCAGATGCTGTCCGCCAGGCACGGGCGCTGATCCGTGACGACCGGGGTATCTCCAAATTATATGGAGGTTTTTACTATGAGCAAAGAGTATCCGCTGAATGTCCCCGCACCGCATCACTTCGCATTCGCCGTCCGCGACATTCCCGAAACGACCGTGGAACAGCGCGAGCGCGTCCTGAAGGCCACCCATTACAACGAGTTCGCCTTCCCCGCCGGCATGCTCACCGTTGACATGCTCTCCGACTCCGGCACCACCGCGATGACCAACCAGCAGTGGGCGTCCCTGTTCCTCGGCGACGAGGCCTACGGCCGCAACACCGGCTACTATGTCCTCCTCGACACCTTCCGCGATATTTTCGAGCGCGGCGGCGAGAAGAACTGGAAGAAGATCATCGACTATGTCCGCACCGACTGCCGCGATGTGGAGACCATGATGGAAAAGGTCTACCTTCCCGAGTATGAAGGCGGCCTCTTCAACGGCGGCGCCGCACAGATGGAGCGCCCCAACACCTTCATCATCCAGCAGGGCCGTGCTGCCGAGTCCGTTCTGATGGAGATCGTCAAGAAGGTCCTCGCCCAGCGTTATCCGGGCAAGGTGTTCACCATCCCCTCCAACGGCCACTTCGACACCACCGAGGGCAACATCAAGCAGATGGGCTCCATCCCCAGAAACCTCTACCACAAGGAGATCCTCTACGAAGTACCCGAAGGCGGCAAGTATGAGAAGAACCCGTTCAAGGGCAACATGGACATCGAAAAGCTCGAACAGCTCATTCAGGGCGTCGGACCGGAAAATGTCCCCCTCATCTTCACCTGCATCACCAACAACCCGATCTGCGGCCAGCCGGTCTCCATGGGCAACATCCGTGAGATCAACCGCGTCGCTCACAAATACAACATCCCCCTGATTTTCGACGTCGCCCGCTGGGCCGAGAACTGCTACTTCATCAAGATGAATGAAGACGGCTACCGCGACAAGTCCATCGCCGAGATCGCCACGGAAATGTTCTCCTACTGCGACGGCTTCTGCATGTCCGCGAAGAAAGACGGCCACGCCAACATGGGCGGCATGGTTGCCTTCCGCGACAAGGGTCTCTTCTGGCAGAACTTCTCCGACTTCAACGAAGACGGCACCGTCAAGACCGACATCGGCGTCCTTCTGAAGGTCAAGCAGATCTCCTGCTACGGCAACGACTCCTACGGCGGCATGTCCGGCCGTGACATCATGGCTCTCGCCGTCGGCCTCTACGAGAGCTGCGACTTCAACTACATGAACGAGCGCGTGGCGCAGTGCGAATACCTCGCACAGGGCTTCTACAAAGCGGGCGTCAAGGGCGTTGTCCTTCCCGCCGGCGGCCACGCCGTGTACATCAACATGGACGAGTTCTTCGACGGCAAGCGCGGCCACGAGACCTTCGCCGGCGAGGGCTTCTCGCTCGAGCTCATCCGCCGCTACGGCATCCGCGTCTCCGAGCTCGGCGACTACTCCATGGAGTACGACCTCAAGACGCCGGAGCAGCAGGCGGAGCTGGCGAACGTCGTTCGCTTTGCCATCGACCGCAGCCGTCTCAACCAGGAGCACCTCGACTACGTCATCGCCGCTGTCAAGGCCCTGTACGAAGACCGCGAGTCCATCCCCAACATGCGCATCACCTGGGGCCACAACCTCCCGATGCGTCACTTCCACGCCTTCCTCGAGCCCTACCCCAACGAGGAGAAATAAACCTGAGGCAGCACCGCACAATGTCGTCTTCGGCGCTTTGCAGATCTTTTTCGCCGACTCTGCGTCATCAAACCTTGCCATACACAAAGTATGGCTGCGGTTTTCTTCCTTGATTCGACAAAAAATCTCTCACAAATCGCTCTTGCCGAATTATGCGGCGTTGCCTGAAATCATACGGTGCCGCGGTCTCCCCAACCTCCGGCGCCGTACGGAACAACCGAATAAAGCAAAAGCAAGAAGAAGAAAAAAGGTACCCGGACGGCTGCGCGCCGCTCTCGCGGTGCGCAGTGCCAGTCAAATCCAACAAATATTATTGGAGGGAAATGAAATGGCAGACAACAACGCTCCTACCCTGAAGACCGATGGCTTTAAGTCCCAGTGGGGCTTCATCATGTCCGCGGTCGGCTCGTGCGTCGGCATGGCGAATATCTGGCGCTTCCCGATGCTGATCTCCAAGTACGGCGGCCTCACATTCCTGATCCCCTATTTCATCTTCGTGTTCGTCATCAGCCAATCCGGCATGATGGAGGAGTTCTCGCTCGGGCGCTGGTCGGGTTACGGCCCTGTC
>CAZKGZ010000167.1:0-3628 GCA_964552365.1 uncultured Oscillospiraceae bacterium
CCGATAACCCAAAAATAAACCGACCGCAGGACCCGATCCATTCGAGTCCTGCGGTTTTTTCATGCGTATCAGCGTCTTGCGTATTGGCGGGTGACGGCGCGGAGGGCGGGGGTGCATTCTTCGAAGAAGAGCTTGTAGCCCTCGCACAGGCGGTTTCGGTGCAGGGGGGAGCCGTCAAAGCGGTCGCGGTCGCGGCGGCAGCCGCCGCGGCAGAGCGCGTAGTGCGGGCAGGTGCGGCACTCTTCGTCCACGGGGACGGATGCCTCGAGATACCCGGAGGCCGTGCGGCGCTCGTCGATCGCATCAAAATCGTCCTCGAGGATATTGCCGAGACGGTATTCGTCCATGCAGTAGAAGTCGCACGGATAGACATCGCCGCTGCTTTCCACAATGTACTGCAGCGAGCACACGCCGCTCATGCCGCAGCTTCCCGGCCGGTTCCCGAGCAGCATGAGCGCAAGCTCATCGAAATAGCGGATCGACACCGGCCTGCCGGCTGCCATGTCGCGCTCCCAGAGGCGGAAGAGCCGCACGAGAAAGCGCCCGTATTCCTCCGCCGTGAGGAAGCTCTCGCCGTCCACGGCATCCAGACAGGGAATGTACTGCTGATACACGAGCCCCTGCTTCCTGAAAAAGTTGTACATGGCCTCGGTGTTCTGTGCGGTCTTCGCGGTGACCACGGTGAGAATGTTGAATTCCACGCCGCAGCTCTTCAGCGCGGCAATGGCGCGCATCACCTTTTTGTGCGTCCCCTCGCCGCGCAGACGGTCGTGCATCTCGGCGGTGCCGTCGAGCGACACGCCGATGAGGAACCGGTTCTCGCGGAAAAACTCCGCCCACTCGCGGTCGATGCGCTGCCCGTTCGTCTGCAGCGCCCAGCGGATCTCAAGCCCCGCGGTATTCTGCCGCTTCACTTCTTCCACGAACCAGCGGAAAAAGTCGAGCCCCGCGAGCGTCGGCTCGCCGCCCTGAAAGAGGAACGAGCAGCTCCTTCGCGCGTGCGCGAGCGTGCGGGAGATGAGGACGGACGCCGTCTCGCGCGTCATGATCCCGTGCGAGGCCGTTTCGCGGTGCTCCGCCTCGTCGCGGTAAAAACAGTAAGCACACCGCAGGTCACAAAGCGACGATGCGGGCTTAATGAGCACACTCATATCACGCAGCTTCATATCATTTGAGCGTGGCGGTGCGCAAAATCACGCGGTGTTTTGTCCACAGACGGCGGTACTTGAGATTCGGCCAGAAGCCGTCCTGAATTTTATCCATCTGCTCGTACATGCTCGCTTTGAGCGCCTCTTTTACCTCGGCATACGCCGGATCGGAGGCGAGATTCCGCATCTGATACGGGTCTGCAATGTTGTCAAAGAGAAATTCCTTTTTGTCGGCGCGGTACACGGCGTAGGTATACTGCTTGCCGCGCACGCCGCGCCACTCGCGGCCGGGACCCCACACGGCTGTCGGCCCCGTGCCCATGAGGAGAGAGGGCACGCTGTTGTCGGCCTTCCCGAGAAGGCACGCGCTCAGATCTTTCCCCTCAACTTCTTCGGGGCAGGGGAGACCCATGAGCGAGAGGAGCGTCGGCATGATGTCTACCGTGTTGAAGCAGAAGTCACGATGCCCGACCGGCAGCTTATCGCCCCAGCGGACGAAATACGGCACGCGCACGGCCTCATCGTAGAAAATATTCTTCGCCCGCCGCCCGTGTGCGCCGAACATCTCGCCGTGGTCGGAGGTGAAAATGAAGATCGTGTTGTCCCGCAGCCCCAGACGGTCAACGGCGGCGGTGAGCCTGCCCACATTGTCGTCGAGATCGGCGACCATGGCGTAATAGACGCGCATCCATTCCGTCAGCTCGCGCCGCTCCTTCGGCTTGAGCCGCGCCCACATGTCGGCGTGCGGATCGTTGCGCGGCGCGTAGTTCCCGGGGAGGCGGATGTCGGCATCCTTCACGAGCTCATAGTATTTTTCCGGCACGTTCTCGCGCGTCCAGGGATCGTGCGGCGTGCCGAGCGAGAGGAACATCGCAAACGGCTTCTCCCCGGCAGCGAGCCGCTCCAAGTGACCGATCGCGTAGTCCGTCATGAAATCCGGCTCGTACCCCTCGGCGTAGTGCTTTTCGGGCGTGTCGAGATGGTAGTAGGCCTTCGGGGCGTAGTACTCGTGGTGAAAGTTGTAGGCGGCAAAGGTGTCGTCAAAGCCCAGACGGTCGGGCCCCTTGGGAACGAAGGAATTTTTCGCGTCGTAATGATGCCCGAGCTGCGCGGCATAGAGATGCCATTTGCCGATGTAGCACGTTTCGTACCCGCCGTCCGTGAGCTCGTGCGCGATGCAGCGGTGATTCGGGTTCATGCGGATCTCGTTGATCACCATGCCGGTGCTCGTGGTGTACTTGCCCGTGAAGAGCGAGGCACGGTACGGCGCGCACACGGGGTGTCCCGACACGGCGTTGTCGATCGAGAGCGACTCCGCGCAGAGCGCATCGATGTGCGGCGTGCGGACATAGTTTCCGCCGTTGCAGCTCACGGCATCGTACCGCAGCTGGTCGGCGAACACATAGATGAGATTCGGGCGCTCGTTCATGCCTTCTCCTCCGAGGCGCGCAGCTCGGCGAGCTTCGCGTGCATTTCTTCCATTTCCTTTTTGCCGAGCGGGTAGACGATCATCAGCACGAGCATCACGGCATACATGATGCACGGCACGAGCGTCGCCACCGTGTACATGCCCTCGAGCGTTGCGGCGTTCTGTCCGGTGCCGACAAGGTCACTGTCGTACCCGACCAGCCCCACGAGGAGCGGCGCGAGCGCGGCCAGCGCCTGCCCGACCTTGCGCATGAAGGTGAACACGGAGTAGCTCACGGCCTCTTCGCGCCGTCCGGAGAGCAGCTCCTGCGCGTCGATGACGTCCATCGCCATCGCCCACACCTCGAGCGTGAGGAAGCCCGAGCCGAGGTTGAGGAAGAAGCTCGCCGCAATGTACGCCCACGGGCTCTGCAGCCGCAGCACCCACACGAGCAGCATCGTCACGGTCGAGATCGAAAGCCCCGCGATGCTCACGGTCTTCTTGCCGAAGCCGGAGATGAGCTTATTCACAAACGGGATCATCGCGAGCATCGGCAGATACGAGGCGACCGTCACAAAGGTGAGGAGCCCTGCCTTGCCGTAGTAATCCTTGAAGAGATACACATTGATGGTGTTGAGATACATGGAGGACGCCATCAGCAGGCACCCGACCACGCTCATGATGACAAAGGCACGGTTTTTGCAGAGCGAGGCGATGACCTTCCCCGCACCGGGATGCTCCTTCACCGGCGGGGAGGGGATGTACTCGCGCGTCCAGCGGAACGAGAGCACATAGAGCACCGCCATGGCGGCACCGATGACACACATGGCGAGAAAGAGCTTGTGCGCGTCGAGCGTCTTGTCGGTGAACACGAGGAGCGGGAAGAGCATCGTCGCGGGCAGCGAGCCGATGCCGCCGCCGACCGAGCGGCACATGGAGAGAATGCTGCGCTCGTTCTCGCGCCGCGTCATAACGCTCGCCATCGAGCCGTACGGCACAAGCACCACGGTGTAGAGCATGCCGTAGAGAATGTATGTCGCAGCGGCATACGCCACATACCCGCCGCGGCTCA
>CAZKGZ010000168.1:0-3615 GCA_964552365.1 uncultured Oscillospiraceae bacterium
AAAAACCCGAAAGCTTTCGCTTTCGGGTTTTGACTTTAGCCTCCGAGGTAGGCTTTTTGGACTTGTTCGCTTTGGGCTAACTCTTTGCCGGTGCCGGAGAGGGAGACTTTGCCGTTTTCCAATACATAGGCACGGTCGGCGATGGAGAGGGCCATCTGGGCGTTCTGCTCTACGAGCAGGATGGTGGTGCCGGCTTTGTGGAGGGAGCGGATGATGTCGAAGACCTGTTCTACGAGGATCGGGGCGAGGCCCATGGAGGGCTCGTCGAGCATCATCAGCTTCGGGGCGCTCATGAGGGCGCGGCCCATGGCGAGCATCTGCTGTTCGCCGCCGGAGAGCGTGCCGGCAGTCTGGCGGCGGCGCTCCTTCAGGCGCGGGAACAGTTCGTAGACTTTTTCCAGGCCGGGCTGCACCTCGGCGCCGGAGCGCGTGAAGGCGCCCATCTCGAGGTTTTCCTCGACGGACATCTGCTGGAACACGCGGCGTCCTTCGGGGACGAGCGCGAGGCCTTCCTTGACGATGAGGTGCGGCGCTTTGTGCGCGATGCTCTCGCCCATGAAGGTGATGTCGCCGCCGCGGCTTCGGAGGAGGCCGGCGATGGTGTCGAGCGTGGTGGTCTTGCCGGCGCCGTTCGCGCCGATGAGGGTGACGATCTCGCCCTCGTTTACTTCAAAGGACACGCCCTTGATGGCGTGGATCGCGCCGTAATAGACCTGAATGTCTTTGACTTCGAGCAGCATGGTCAGCCCTCCTTCTTCTTGCCGAGGTACGCTTCGATGACGGCGGGGTTCGCCTGGATCTCTTCGGCGGTGCCTTTGGCGATGACCTTGCCGAAGTTCAGAACGCAGATGCCCTCGCAGATGCCCATGACGAGCTTCATATCGTGCTCGATGAGCATGACGGCGATCTGGAACGTATCGCGGATCTTCACGATGTTCTCCATAAGCTCATAGGTCTCGGAGGGGTTCATGCCGGCGGCGGGCTCGTCGAGCAGGAGGAGCGAGGGGTTCGTGGCGAGGGCGCGGACGATCTCGAGGCGGCGCTGCGCGCCGTACGGGAGCGAGCCGGCGGTCATGTTCGCCATGTCCTGCATATCAAAGATGGACAGCAGCTCGAGCGCGCGCTCGTGGGCGGTGCGCTCCTGCTTCCAGTAGTTCGGCAGACGGAGGATGCCGGTGAGCGTGGAGTACGGCTCCTGATTGTGGAGGCCGATCTTCACGTTGTCCTCCACGGACAGGTTGCCGAAGAGGCGGATGTTCTGGAACGTGCGGGCGATGCCCATGCGGTTGATCTGCTCGGTCGTTTTGCCGGAGGTGTCCATGCCGTCGAGGAGGATGGTGCCGCGGGTGGGCTGATACACCTTGGTGAGCAGGTTGAATACGGTCGTTTTGCCGGCGCCGTTCGGGCCGATGAGGCCGGCGATCTCGGTGCGGCCGATGGTCAGGTCAAAGTCGTCCACGGCGCGCAGGCCGCCGAAGTCGATGCCGAGGTGACGGCATTCGAGCACCGGGGTCTTGTCCAGGTCGCGCTCGGGGATGATCGCGGAGCTGGGGAATGTGACCATTTTCCCCTTTTCAAAAATCTTAGACATCTTCCTTCTCCTTCCGTCCGGGGATGAGCCGGCGCAGCAGCGCCTTGAAGTCATCGTTGTTCGTCGCAAGCATCACGAGGATGAGGACGATGGCGTAGATGAGCATGCGGTAATCGGCGAAGCCGCGCAGGGCCTCCGGCAGTACCGTGAGGAGCGCCGCGGCGATGACCGAGCCGAGCATGTTGCCGAGTCCGCCGAACACGACGAACACGAGCACGAGGATGGAGGTGTTGAAGTCAAACTTGTTTGCGGAGATGGTGGAGTAGTTGAGGGCGAAGAGGGCACCCGCCGCGCCCGCCATGGCGGCGGACATGACGAAGGCGGTCATTTTGTACTTTGTGACCGGGATGCCGACGCTCTCGGCGGCGATGCGGTTGTCGCGGATGGCGAGGATCGCGCGGCCGGCACGGCTGTTCACGAGGTTGAAGATGACGATGAGGCAGATCATGATGAGGATGAAGCCGCCCGTGAAGGACGAGATGCGCGTGATGCTGCCGATGCCCATGGGGCCGTTGATGATCATCTTGCCGTCGGCGGCGATGTTCGACGGGGCCTGCAGGAAGCCGAAGTGGAAGCCGCTGCTGTCGAGGCCGATGTAGAGGTTCGTGAAAATGCTCTTGATGATCTCGCCGAAGGCCAGCGTCACGATGGCGAGGTAGTCGCCCTTGAGGCGCATGACCGGGATGCCGATGAGGAAGCCCGCGATGGCGGCGAACAGCGCGCCGACCACCATGCCGATGGCGAGGCGCAGCGGTGCGCTCGCGATGGCGTTCTGCAGGGAGATGGCGGCGGTCGCACCCATGAAGGCACCGACGCTCATGAAGCCCGCGTGGCCGAGCGAGAGCTCGCCCATGATGCCGACCGTCAGGTTCAGGGAGATGGCCATGACCACGTACGCGCAGATGGGAACGAGCATGCCCTTGATGGTGGACGAGAGCGTTCCGCCGTTCGACAGGATCTGGAAGACGATATAGAAGGCGATGACGACCGCATAGGTAACGGCCTGTTTGCGGTTGGCCTTCAAACGAGCTGTAAATTTATTCATTGCAGTCACCTCACACTTTCTCGCGGACCTGCTTGCCCAGCAGTCCGGACGGTTTTACCAGAAGGACGACAATGAGTACCGCGAACACGACGGCGTCGGACATCTGCGTGGAGATGTAGGCTTTGGCGAAGATCTCGATGATGCCGAGCAGGAGGCCGCCGAGCAGCGCGCCGGGGATGGAGCCGATGCCGCCGAACACCGCGGCGGTGAACGCCTTGATGCCGGGCATGGAGCCGGTCGTCGGGGACAGCGTCGGGTACGCGGAGCAGAGCAGCACGCCCGCGATGGCGGCGAGGCCCGAGCCGATGGCGAAGGTCATGGAAATGGTCGCGTCCACGTTGATGCCCATGAGACGCGCCGCGTCCTTATCTTCGGAGCAGGCGCGCATGGCTTTGCCCATTTTGGTCTTGCCGGTGAAGAGCGTCAGGGCGACCATGATGATGAGGCAGGCGCCGATGGTCACGAGCGTGACATAGGAAATGTTCAGCGCGCCGTCAAAGAGCTTGAAGCCGGTCTCGCCGGAGGCCGTCTTGAAGTAGTTCGTGAACACCTTCGGGCTGGACGTCCACAGAAGGAGCGCCGCATTCTGCAGGAAGTAGCTCACGCCGATGGCCGTGATGAGCACGGCGAGCGAGGTGGCTGCGCGCAGCGGCTTATAGGCGAGCTTTTCGATCGTCATGCCGAGCAGCGTGCACACGATGACCGCGAGCAGCACGCCGACCGCCGGCGGAAGGCCGAATTTGGAGCTTGCAAAGAAGCAAATGTACGCGCCGACCATGATGACATCGCCGTGCGCGAAGTTCAGCATTTTCGCAATGCCGTAGACCATGGTGTAGCCGAGCGCGATGATGGCATAAATGCTGCCGAGGCTGATGCCGTTGATAAGGTTACTGAGAAAACTCAAAACTTACACACCCCTCATCTTTGTAGGCGGCGTCACCTTGCCGAATCGTGCTTGCCGCCTCTGGTTTTTTTGGGA
>CAZKGZ010000169.1:0-3597 GCA_964552365.1 uncultured Oscillospiraceae bacterium
TTGGCGGAGAGGGCGTTGGCTATGAGGCCGAAGAGGGGCGGCATGAGGCAGGTGCCGATGTAGGCGCTCGCCATCTGGATGCCGATGATGGCCTGCGATTTGTCCGCGCCGAAGTGGTCGGGCGTGGAGTGGATGATGCACGGATAGATGGGCGCGCACCCGAGGCCGATGACCGCAAAGCCGACAAGCGAGGCCGCCGCGCCGAGGGGCAGGAACAGTATCGCGACGCCGCACCCGACGATCGCCTCGCCGAGACGGATCATCTGCAGGTCGTTGAGCTTCATGGCGACGAAGCCGTTCAGGCCGCGGCCGATCGTGATGCCGAGGAAGAACATGGCGCCGAACGAGGCCGCCGTCTCCGCGTTCATGCCCTTGCAGAGCGTGAGATAGCTGCTCGCCCAGAGGCCGGTCGTCTGCTCGACCGCGCTGTAGCAGAAGAAGCAGATCATGATCTCTTTCACGCCGCTCACGCGCACGGCTTCGCGCAGGGAGAGCGGTTTGCCGACTTCCTCCGGCTCGCCCGATGCGCGGTTCGTCCGCTTCCAGAGGGGAAGGCTCGCGAACAGGATGGCCGTCAGGACGATCTGTATGATGGATATGGCGCGGTAGCCGCCGTTCCAGGTGCCGCCGTTCGTCATCACGGCGCCCATGATATACGGGCCGACCGACGCGCCGACGCCCCACATGCAGTGCAGCCAGCTCATGTGGCGGCTCTTGTAGTGGAGGGCGACATAGTTGTTGAGCGCGGCGTCCACGCTTCCGGCGCCGAGGCCGTAAGGGACCGCCCACACGCACAGCTGCCAGAAAGCGGTGCAGGTGGAAAAGCCGAAGAGGGCGGCGGCGGTGAGCGCGACGCTGAAGGCCGTGACCTTGCCCGCGCCGAGCTTGTGCGTGAGCCGGTCGCTCATGAGGCTCGAGACGACCGTACCGGCGGCGATGATCATCGTGACCGCACCGGCGGACGACACAGGCACGCCGAGCTGCGGGTACATGCTCGGCCACGCCGACCCGAGCAGCGAGTCCGGCAGACCGAGGCTGATGAATGCGAGATAGATAATGACCAGCAGAAGATGGACCATGGGAATTCTTCCTCACTTGACGAAATTCAAACGCGGGAATTATAAATCTTTTGAAATATTTTGAAAAGCGGTAGGATTCATGAATTTATGCCGCTTTCCGCACATTCTTTCGTCAGCTCGCCGACCACATACTGGCACAGGAGCAGTCCCGCCGAGGCGGGCACCCACACGAGACTGCCCGGCACGCTGCGCCGTCCCGGCGGGGGCGTCTCCCCGGTGTCGGGTGAGGCGGCTTCCTCGGGCGAGTAGACGACCGGCAGGTGCGTGATGTCCCGCCGCCGCAGCTCGCGGCGCACCACGCGCGCGAGAGGACAGCCCTCGGTTTTGGAGATGTCCGTGAGGCACAGGCGCGAAGCATCGCGCTTGTTGCCCGTGCCGAGCGCGGCGACGAGCCGGATGCCCCGCTCGCGGCAGCTCACCGCGAGGTCGACCTTGCAGGAGACGAGGTCGATGCAGTCGACGATGAAGTCCGGGCGCAGCGCTAAAAGCTCTTCGCGCGTTTCGGGCGCGTAGCGGTAGACCATCGGGATGATGCGGCTCTCGGGGGCGATGTCGCGCAGCCGCTCGGCCGCCGCCTCCGCTTTGGGCTTGTCCACGGTGGAAGTGAGCGCGAAGAGCTGGCGGTTGATGTTGCTCACCGACACGGTGTCCTGATCGAGCACATAGAGCGTGCCCACGCCGCTGCGGCAGAGCGCCTCGGCGCACCAGGAGCCGACGCCGCCGAGCCCGAGCACCGCCACGCGGCTCTCGGCCAGCTTTTTCATTGCCTCCGCGCCGAGGATGGCCTCGGCCCGGCGAAATCGTTCGTTGATCATATTTCGCGATGCCCTTTCAAAAAAACGCGGCGGGTAAAATGCCCGCCGCGCAAAATGGTATTGTTTTTTCGGTCAGCCCGCCATGACGAGGCGCCAGCCGGACTTCTCGGTCGCCGTGACATCCGCCGTGAGCGCTTCGAGAGCGGTGCTGTAGTCGGTGGAGCGCAGAGTGCTCTCTGCCTGAGACAGCGCATAGGACCGGCCTTCGCCGACGAAGTACACCAGGTGGTAGCCGGCGTAGGAGCTCGTTTCGCCGTAGACGATGGCGTAGTCGCCCGGCTCGTGCTCTTCAAAGCAGAAGTCGTTGAACTCGGTGACCATCTGTCCCTTGTAGATGCCCTCGTAGAGGCCGCCGTTCGTGTTGGAGCCGGTGTCCTCGCTCTTCTCGTTGGCGAGAGCGGCGAAGCTCTCCTCGGTCGCGTCGCCCGCGAGCCATTCGTCCTCGATGGCCTTCACGGCATCGTATGCGGTCTGCTTCTCCTCATCGGAGTACTCGCCGTCCCCGTCGGAGTCGACGACCTGGATGAGGATGTGGCGCACGCTGACGGTCGGGTAATCGGCCGACTCGGTGCCGAGCACATAAACGACGTACACGCCGGAATCGGTGCTGTGGGTGAAGAGCTTGCCTTCGGCGATCTCGTCCTCGGTGATGCTGCCGTCAAAGCGGCTGAGGAAGGAGGAGACGGTGTAGCTCGTCTCGGACGGGTCGGAGCCGGTCTCGGCGAGAACGGAAGTGCGGAAGCCCTCTTCGGTGTCGCCCGCGCCCGCGACGATGACCTTTGCGGTGTCTTCGGCGGCGGTGAGAGCGGCCTCTTCATCGATGCCCTCGTCTTCGTTGGCATCGGCGGAGATGAGCGTGTAGAGGTAGTTCACCTTGTCGTAGCTGTCGGCGTTCTCTTCGTAGTATGTCCGGAGCTCTTCGTCGGTGTACTCGAGGTTATTGTACATATCCTCTTCGTAGCGGCTCACGAGCAGCTCTTCCGCCATGTATTCGCGGACGGTCTTCTCGGTGTTGCCGGTGCCGTAGTATGCGGAGATGAACTTGTTGAGGCTCGAGTAGCCGTACAGGGAGGCGTAGGTCTTGTAGTTCTCCATGGCTTCGTCGATCTCGGCAGACTCGTCCTCGGTGAGAGTGTAGCCCGCGTCAACGGCGGCCTTGTAGACGGCGGTAAACTCCGTCATGCTCGACTCGGCAGCCTTCTTGAAGTAGTCGTGCCAGGTGCCTCCGTCGGAGTCGAAGATGCAGGTCTGCTCCTTGAGGCTCTTGCTCGTATCCAGGAAGCTGCTCAGGTAGCTGCTGTAGGTGGACGTGAAGGTCAGGTAAGTCTTCTGATATTCATAGTTCATGCGGGCGACGGAGTAGTTCGTGTCGCCGACCGTGAGAGCGGTGGTCGTTGTGTAGAAAAGACGAGAGTTCACGAAAACGACGAGAGCTATCATCAATACCACAATGACGCCGACGATGATGTACTTCGTACGGATCTTGCGGTCCTTTTTTTCTTCTTCCATCCGGGCTCTTTCCCGGGCGTTGAGGTTCTGTTCAGCCATGTTTTTCTTCCTTTCCGCGAGGTTACCGAAGTATTATATACTATTGCTCCGCCATATTCAAGATTTTTTTCGACAATACCGCGCAATTCCGCAAGAGCGCTTTGCAGACGAATTCGGTGCGGTACCGTTTGTACATTTCCACAGATATTCTTTAA
>CAZKGZ010000170.1:0-3574 GCA_964552365.1 uncultured Oscillospiraceae bacterium
AGATCATCGGCAGCGTAATACGTCGGAATACATACGAAGGCGTGCCGCCGAACGTACGTCCGGCTTCCAACAGGCTGTCGTTGATCTGTGTAAAGGCAGAGGTCACATACTGCACGGTGTACGGCAGATACAGCACCACATACGCAAGCACCATGATGCCGATGGTATTGTAAAGCGGGATCACTTTATAGATGGCGTTCCAGAAGAGCATGATGCCGATGACGAGCACGATGCTTGGCAGCATTTCGGGCAGGAGTGCGATGCCCTCCAGCGCTTTCTTGAAAAAGCCTTTCGAGCGGCGTACGGCAACGACGACCGCCGTGCCGATGACCGAGCAGATGGTCGCGGACGATACGGCGAGAAAGAGACTCTTCCCGATGGATGCGAGCGCTTTCGGCGTGGTCAGCAGTTCCCTGTAGTGGTCGAGCGTGAAGTTGCCCGCCGCGAGGCCGTAGCCGCGCAGCTTGATGAGAGAGGTGGATATGATGGAAAAATACGGTACACCGATGGCGACGAGCACAACGAGCGTCACCCAAAGCCATGCGAGCAGTTTGCCGATCGGCGAGAGTTCCGTCCGCGCCGGGCGGCTTCCCTTGCCGCCGACCAGACGGTAGCTCGTGCGGCTCGTAATATAATTCTGCAGCAGCCACATAGCCATGCAGATGCAGACGAGAATGGAGGATAAACTCGCCGAACGCCCGAAGTCGATGGGTGCCGTGGTGGAGTAGCGGTGAATGTCCGTGGTGAACACATAAAAGCCGATGCGCCGGCCGAGCGTGTAGGGCGTTCCGTATTCGGAGAGCGTTTTCACAAACACCAGCAGCGCACCGATGGCGTAGTTTCCGGTAAGAAGCGGCGCGAAAATCCTCCGGAGCCGCATGCCGAAGGGAGCACCGAACACCGCACCGCTCTCCTCGAGGTTGGCCGGGATGTTCAGCATGGCGTTTTTCATCATGGTCATGAGGAACGGGAACACGTGAAGACTCATGACGAGCACGAGCCCGCCGAAGCAGAAGAAGCCTTCCGACCACGAGCCGGTTGCGGGGAAAAGCTGCTGGAAAAGGCCGCGCTTCTGCATGAAGAGGATCCAGCCCATGGACGCGATGTACGGTGGTGTCATGAACGGGATCATGAAAACGATGTCCAGCCAGCTGTGCTTTGCAAGCTGGGTACGCGCCAGCAGGTACGCCGTCGGTACGGCGATGACTGTGGAGCACAGCACTACGCACACGCCGAGCAGCAGCGAGTTGCATACCGTTTCCGTGTTTTCCGCGCTCGCGATGATCGACCATGCCCGATGCAGGTCAAGGCGGCCATCTGTGATGACCGCCTTGGCGAAAATGCTGATCAGTGGGCAGAGGATCGATACGGTCAGAAGCGCCAGCAGAAAGATCTGCAGCAGATTCTTTTTTCGATCGATTCTTTCCATGTTTTTCGAATCACTCGCAGAGGCTGTTGAGCTTGGCTGCAGTGTCGGAGGCGACTTCCATCATCTTGTCCCAGTCGGTGGGGATCTGCGGAATGTCGGAGAGATTGGTGCGGTTCGTGCACTGCACATCGCTGCGTCCGGGCAGGAGGTACGCGGCGGCGACGAGCTCCTGTGCCTCATCCGAGAAGAGGAAGTCGATGAACGCCTTGGCGTTGTCCATGTTGGGGGCGGTCTTGAGGATCATGGCAGGACGCGGGTTGACAACGGTGCCGGAAGCGGGATAGTAGATGTTCAGGGGCTCGCCCTTGTTCATGGAGGAGTAAGCGTTGTAGTCGACGCCCGCGATCAGGATGCCCTTCTCGCCGGTGGTGACGGCTTCGAGTGCCGCCTTGTTCGCGCCGGGGACGGTCAGACCGTTGGCAGCCCACGCTTCCATAACGGCTTCACCGTCTTCCGTGCCGGTCACGAGGCCGGCGAGGAAGTCCTTGCAGGCGCCGGACTTCTCGGGGTCGGGAATGGCGATCATGTCCTTATACTGCTCGTCCGCGAGCTCGCTCCAGTCGGCATCCAGTTCGGAGACCACCGTGGTGTTGTAGATGACGCCGACGGCGGAGGCGCTGTAGCCGAAGAGCATGCTGTCGCTGTCGATCCAGCCTTCGTTGATGAGCTCGGCATTGGCGGGGGTGTAGCTTTCCAGCTGTCCGTCGGCCTTCATGCTCAGGCCGTCCGACCAGGAAGCGAGGATGACGACGTCGGCCACAGGGTTGGCCTGCTCGGCTTCAAGGCGTGCGAGGATCTCGCCGGTAGTTCCCTGGAACTGCTCGACTTCGACGCCGGTCTTCTCGGTGAACGCAGCGGCGAGCTTATCGGCCAGGCCGGAGGGGCTCGGCATATAGACGGTCACTTTGCCGGAGAGCTGCGGCTCGGTCTCGGCGGCAGCATCCGTTGCCTCGACGGTTTCGGTCTCGGGCTCGGCGGTGGGAACGGCAGTCGCCTCGGCGGCGGTCTCGGTCACTGCGGTCTGACCGCAGGCGGCGAAGCTCAGGCACAGGGCCAGAGCCAGGACAAGACAGACAATACTCTTTTTCATGCGGATAATACCTCTTTCTTTTGAAAAGTAATGACTTGTTTCGGGTCTATGTAAACGGACAGCATTTCTCCCGGTTTTTTCTTCTGTGTGCCGAGCACCGTCCACGTTGTATTCTGATAGGAAAGCGTGATCTCGTATGCGCTGCCGAGATACTGCACATCCCGCACGGGAAGCTCAAAGTGCAGCGCACCGCTCTGCGGCGTGAGGGACGCCGCCTCCGGGCGGAACATTTCACACTCGTTCAGCCAGTCGGACTTTCCGACGAAGCGCGCGACAAATTCGGAAGCCGGTGCGTGATATACGCTTTCCGGCGTGTCGTACTGCTCCGTGAAGCCGCCGTTCAATACGGCGATGCGGTCGCTCATGCTCATGGCCTCGGTCTGGTCGTGCGTCACAAATACGGAGGTGATGCCGAGCGACGCCGTGAGAGCCGTAAGCTCATGGCGCATCTCCTCGCGGAGGAGCGCATCCAGTGCCGAGAGCGGCTCATCGAAGAGGATGCATCCCGGCTGTACCACGATGGCGCGGGCGAACGCGACGCGCTGCTGCTGGCCGCCGGAGAGCTGATGCGGATAGCGTTTTTCAAAGTTTTCCAGATGCACGGTGCGGAGTGCCTCGCGCACGCGGTCCTGCAGATCTTTCGTATCCTTGCGCGCCCGCAGGCCGAAGGCGACATTTTCAAACACCGTCATGTGCGGCCAAAGCGCAAAGTCCTGAAACACGAACCCGAGATACCGTTTCTCCGGCGGCACCCGGATGCCGCGCTCTTTCGAGAACACGCAGGTATCATCGAGCCATATCTCACCCTCGTCCGGCGTTTCCAGTCCGGCGATCATGCGAAGGAGCGTCGTTTTGCCGCATCCGGAAGGGCCGAGAAGCGTCGTGAAGCTGCCGTCTTCCACCGTCAGTGTCGTGGGGTGGATGACCTGCCGGCTGTCAAAGCTCTTCGCCACCCGATCCAATCGAATTTCCATACCATTCCTCTTTTCCCTGGGCGATACCTCGGGAAAGTCTAACGGCCAAATGTAAATTGTAAAATCGCATCTTCGTAAAAT
>CAZKGZ010000171.1:0-1484 GCA_964552365.1 uncultured Oscillospiraceae bacterium
ACGCCGGAGGCGTAGAGGAGCGCGAGGGTGATGAGGTTATCCTTGTGGTCGCGGTTCATGCGCACGAGAACGAGCAGACCGACACCGGAGCCTACGAGCAGACCGGAGAGCATGGCACCGCCGGACATCGCGCCTTCAAGATAGAGCGTCGTGAGCACCACGCTCGAAGCACAGTTCGGGATGAGCCCGATGATACCCGCGAGCAGCTCGCCGATGACCGGACGGTTGAGAATGAACGCGCCGAGCCGCTCCATGCCGACCGCCTCGACCAGCAGATTCATGATAAAGGTAACGGCAAAGAGAAACACGAAGATCTTTAGCGTATGGATGAGCGCGGATTTTACGATGCCGTTTTCGCAGTGGCAGTGCTCCGCCTCGCACATCTCATGGATGGTCTTGTGCCGCTCATAGCCGATTTTCGCGGAGATCGTATCGACCAGCACGCCGACAATGAGGCCGATGAGCACCTTGATGCCGAGAATGCGGAAAATGAGCGCCGCCGAGGCGTTCCCCGCAATGAGGATGGGCAGCATTTCGTCCGAGGTGGAAAGAAACACCGCAAGGAGCGTGCCGCGCGTGATGATGCCGCCGGCATAGAGATTGGACATCGCCGCGGAAAAGCCGCACTGCGGAATGACGCCGAGCACCGCACCGAGCACGGGCCCCCATCGCCCCGCCCGATGCACGATGGCCACGGTCTTCTCCTCGGCCCGGTCTTCGATAAATTCAATGGCGAGATACGCCGCAAACAGAAACGGCAGCAGCTTCAGACTGTCAACAACGGTCTCACGCAAAACTTCCCAAAACAAATGAACTTCCTCCGATGATCACACAGTTCGCTTATTATAGCACACAAGTACTAAATAATACCATAGAATTTTCATTTTATTTTCGCTTTTTACGGTTGCATTTCCCCGGAAAACAAGGTATAGTTAACGACAGAAAAACAAATGTACGCAACAGGGGGACGAACCCATGCAATTTATCAGCACCAGAGGCAAATCACCGAGCGTTTCGGCAGCGGAAGCCATCCGCCGCGGCCTTGCACCGGACGGCGGACTCTATGTTCCGGACGAGCTCCCGGCCTTTTCCGAGGCAGAGCTCAGCGAACTTTACAAACTGCCGTACCCGGAGCTTTCGGCATCGGTCCTCGAGAAATTCCTGCCGGGCTTCTCGCACGAGGAGCTTTCGGAATATACGAAAAAAGCCTATGCGAGCTTCGATACCGACCTTGTCGTTCCGCTGCACGACCTCGGCGACAAG
The DNA here is from genome assembly GCA_964552365.1 of uncultured Oscillospiraceae bacterium. GTDB lineage: Bacteria > Bacillota > Clostridia > Oscillospirales > Oscillospiraceae > Apopatocola. The sequence continues at coordinate 1,264 of CAZKGZ010000171.1, forward strand.
CTCTGGACGATGGAGCTCTTCCACGGCCCGACCTGCGCCTTCAAGGATGTCGCGCTGCAGATCCTGCCGTATCTCCTCGCGGCCAGCACGAAAAAGTGCGCCGATGACCACACGGTCGCCATCCTCGTCGCCACGAGCGGCGACACCGGCAAGGCAGCACTCGAAGGCTTCGCCGATGTGCCGGGAACGAAGATCGGCGTCTTTTATCCCGACGGCGGCGT
>CAZKGZ010000171.1:1584-3513 GCA_964552365.1 uncultured Oscillospiraceae bacterium
GCGGGGGAGAGCGTGGATTTCTCCGTCCCGACCGGCAACTTCGGCGACATCCTCGCCGGATATTTTGCCAAATGCGCCGGCCTTCCGGTCGGCAAGCTCCTGTGCGCCTCCAACAGCAACAATGTCCTCACGGACTTCCTGCGCACCGGCGTATACGATAAAAACCGCCCGTTCCTCAAAACCATGTCGCCCTCGATGGACATCCTCGTGTCCTCCAACCTCGAGCGGCTCCTCTTCCTTGCCACGCGCGACGGCGCCCTCGTCTCCGAATGGATGGCGGCGCTCCGCACCGACGGAAAGTATGAGATCGGCGAAAAGCTTCTGAAGATCCTCGCGGACGAAGGCTTCGCGGCGTTCTGCGCCTCGGAAGACGAGACCGCCCGCGTGATCCGCAAGACATGGGAAGATAAGCACTATCTTTCAGATCCCCACACGGCGGCGGGCCTCTCCGCCGCAGAGCAGTACCGCGCCGAGAGCGGCGAGGTGCGCCCGTGCGTGGCTCTCTCCACGGCGTCGCCCTTCAAGTTCGCCGCGGCCATGCTCTCCTCCCTCGGCCAAAGTGTGCCGGAGAACGATTTCGATGCCCTCGACGCTCTCTCGGCGTATGCCTCGCAGAAAGCTCCCGAGCCGCTGGACGCGCTGCGGCGAAAGGAAGAACGGTTCAAAACCGTGGTAAACAAAGAAGAAATGCGCGAATCCGTAAGAAAGTGGCTGGCAGAATAATATGAAGCATGTAGTTTTTCTCGGCGACGGCATGGCCGATGAGCCGTTTGCACCGCTCGGCGGTCATACACCCCTGGAACTCGCCAATCATCCGGGCATGGACTTCCTCGCCACGGCGGGAGAGTTCGGCCTCACGCGCACCGTACCGCACGGCATGCCCGCCGGCAGCGACACGGCCAACCTCTCCGTGTTCGGCTATGACCCGAAGATCTATTATTCCGGCCGCTCTCCGCTCGAAGCCGCGAGCATGGGCATCCCCCTCGCGCAGGAGGATGTGACCTACCGCTGCAATCTCGTGACGCTCTCCGATGCCGAAAGCATTGAAGACACCGTCATGGTGGACTACAGTTCGGACGATATCTCCAATGAAGAAGCGCACGAGCTCATCGCCGCCATCGCGCCGATTTTCGAAAAAGCCGGCTGCGAGCTGCACCCCGGCGTGCATTACCGCCACTGCCTCGTGCTCCGCAATGCCCCGGACGGCGCGCAGCTCACGCCCCCGCACGACATCAGCGGCAAGCCCGTCCGCGAGTATCTGCCGAAGGGCGAGCACAGCGAGCTGTTCCTGCAGCTCATGAACGCCGCGCGTGAGGTCCTTCTGAGCCATCCGGTCAATCAAAAGCGCATCGCCGCGGGTCTGCACCCGGCGAACAGCGTATGGTTCTGGGGCGAAGGCCGCCGTCCGGCACTCACCTCGTTCCGCGAAAAGTTCGGCGTAGAGCGCGGCGGCGTCATTTCCGCCGTTGACCTCGTGCAGGGCATCGGCGTGTGCGCCGGTCTCGAAGTCATTCCGGTCGCAAACATCACCGGCAACTACCACACCGACTTTGCCGCCAAAGGCCGCGCCGCCGTAAAGGCACTCACGCAGGACGGCTTCGATTTCGTGTACATCCATGTGGAAGCCCCCGACGAATGCGGACACCACGGCGAAGCGAAAGAGAAGATCTGGTCGATCGAGCAGATCGATGAGAAGATCATCCTGCCGGTGCTCGAAGCGCTCCGCAAGAGCGGCGAGCCTTTCTCGGCCCTCGTCATGCCCGACCATCCGACGCCGCTCGCCAAGCTCACCCACACCCCGACGCCGGTACCCTACGCCCTCTACCGCAGCGACGCCGAGGTCAAAGGCCCCAAGCAGACCTTCACCGAAGCCAATGCCGAAAAAACCGGCATCTTCACCACCGAAGCCTGCACCCTGATGCCCCGCCT
>CAZKGZ010000172.1:0-3502 GCA_964552365.1 uncultured Oscillospiraceae bacterium
CGCCCCCGCGAGCGCCGTGACCGAGACCGCGACCGAGACTGTCGTGGAAGCCGCGCCGGCCGAGACCGCAGTGGAAGAAACGCCGGCCGAGACTGCCGCGCCTGCCGAGACGCCCGTGCCGGAAGCGCCCGCCGTAGCGCAGACCGCGCTGACCGAAAACGCGACGCCGCAGCCGCTCGCCTCCGCGCAGAGCGATGCGCCCGCCACGCGCGCCCTCCTCGCCCGGACGCTCTGGGAGTTCTTCGGACGCCCCGCCGTCACCGGGGACACGTACTTCACCGATATGCCCGCCGATGCGGACACCGCACAGGCCGTCCGCTGGGCCGCGCAGAGCGGTCTCATCGTCGGCTACGGCGACGGCACGTTCCGTCCCGAGACTGCCGTCACGCGCGAGCAGGCCGCCGTCATCCTCTGCCGCTGCGCCGCCCTGCGCGGCAGCGACACCTCCGTCTCCGGCGATCTCTCCGCCTGGAGCGACGGTGCCTCCGTAAGCTCCTGGGCACAGAGCTCCGTTCTGTGGGCCCTGCAGCGCGGCGTTCTCTCCGTCCGCTCTGACGGCATGATCGCCCCGCAGGACACCGCCGACTGCGCCACCGTGACCGCCATGCTCTCCAGCCTGCGGAATTTGGGATAAAGCTTGCATTTCCTCCACATTTGCGGTAATATAGTTTTGTATCTTTTCGAGACCCGAGTTGGGAGGTCAGCACGATGAAAATCAAAACCAAAGCACTGGTGATCATTGCCTGCGCCGTCATGCTCGTGACGGTCGGCATCATGGGCACCATTGCCTACCTTACGACCAGCGCCTCCGTGGAAAACACGTTCACGGTCGGCAAGGTCGAGATCACGCTCGACGAAGCCAAGGTCGACGCAAACGGCAAGGCCCTCACCGGCGACAAGGCCGCGCGCGTAAAGGAAAACACCTATAACATTCTCCCCGGCTGCGAGTACGACAAAGACCCCACCGTCACCGTAAAGGCCGGCAGCGCGAAGTGCTATGTCCGCTTGAAGATCACCTTTGTCAACGCCGAGGCCTTCCTTGATTATCAGTACGGCACCCCCATCCGGGATGTCAGCGAAGACTGGAAGGTAGCCTACGATTCCGGCAGCTATGATGCCGAGAATGACATCTATACTTTCTATACGTATTATAAATCCGCTGTGGAGCCGTCCGACACGGACACCGTTCTCGACCCCGTTTTCAAGGGATTCGATATTCCGGAATACATGACGGCCGAGGAGTACAGCAGCCTCAACGGGGCCACCATCACCGTGCGCGCCGAGGCCATTCAGGCCGAGGGCTTTGACACGGAAGAGGAAGCCTGGGCGGCGTTTGACGCACAGAACAAGTAACTGAATTCGATAAGCAAAAACGGAGTCGGCAAAAACCACCGGCTCCGTTTTTTACGGAAAGGGAAGCACATGAACGAAACGAATCCCCCGCTCGAGATCGAGCGCAAATTTCTGATCGCCCGCCCGAGCGAGAGGCAGCTGCTTGCAAAGTGCCGCGAGCGGCGCGAGATCCGGCAGGCGTACCTCACGAGCGGCGAGCACGGCGAGAACCGCCGCGTCCGCGAGGCCGTCACGAACGGCACGGCGCGGTATTTCTATACCGAGAAGCAGCGCATCACCGCCGTCACGCGCATCGAGCGCGAGAGGGAGATCACCCGCGAGGAGTTCGAGCGGCTCTATGCCGAGCGCGAGGAGGGACTGCGCGTCATCGAAAAGGTGCGCTATGTCGTGCCGTATGCCGGCCATGTGCTCGAGATCGATGTCTTCCCGTTCTGGACAGACCGCGCCTTCTGCGAGTGCGAGCTCCGGAGCGAAACGGAGACGCTCGCGCTCCCCGACTGGCTGCACGTCTGGCGCGAGGTGACGGACGATCCCCGCTATACGAATCACGCCCTCGCCCACGAGATCCCGCAGGACATTTTGGCGTAATCATAAATTGATTTTTTGGCGGAATGTGATATACTCAGGACATCCGAAGAAAGAAAGGCGAATCAAAGACCCATGCATGACGAACTGACCGAAGTAGATGTACAGAAAATGCGCGACGAGCTTCGCTACCGCGAGGAGGAGCTCATGCCGAAGATCCTCGAGGATGTGAAAGTCGCGCGCTCGTTCGGCGATCTGAGCGAGAATTTTGAATATAAGGCGGCCAAGACCGAGCAGCGCAAGAACATGAGCCGCATCCGCTATCTCAAGCAGATGATCTCCTCGGCCAAGATCATCAGCGCCGCGTCCGCCGACGATGTCGCGGGACTTTTCGACCACGTGACGCTCTTCCTCGAGGACGACGATGAGGAGGAGACCTATACCTTCGTGACGACGCTCCGCCAGAACGCCCTCGAGGGTCTCATCAGCAAGGAGTCCCCGCTCGGCAAGGCGGTGCTCGGCCACAAGGTCGGCGAGCGCGTGTACGTGCAGGTGAGCGACGACTACGGCTACTGGGCGCAGATCCGCTCCATCGAAAAAGGCGTAGACGACGCCAGCCTCGATATCAGCAGTTATTAATTTAAGGCAGCACCGCACGGTATTGCCCAAACCGTTCCAATATACGAAAGGAGCATTCTTATGTCCGCAACATTGGTCATCATGGCAGCCGGTCTCGCCTCCCGCTACGGCGGAGCGAAGCAGATCGAAAAAGTCGGCCCGGCCGGCGAAATTCTCATGGAATACACCATTCACGACGCACAGCGCGCCGGTTTCGACCGGTTCGTCATCATTCTGCAGCCGCAGATGCTCGACGATTTCCGCGCCGTGTGCGGCGAGCGCATCGAGAAGAAAGTGCACGTGGACTACGCCTTCCAGAGCTATGACGCCCTGCCCGCGTGGTACACCGTCCCCGAAGGCCGCACGAAGCCCTACGGCACCGTCCCCGCCGTGCTCAGCGGCAAGGATGTCATCACCGGCCGCTTCGCCGTCGTCAACGCCGACGACTACTACGGCCCGAGCGCGTTCACTCTCATGTACGAGGCGCTCGAAAAGCTGCCCGAGACCGGACGCGCCTGCATGGTCGCCTACCGCCTGCGCAACACCGTGAGCGATTTCGGCACCGTCACGCGCGGCGTGTGCTCCATTCAGGGCAGTGAGATGACCTCCGTCGAGGAGACATTCAAGATCGGCAAAGCGCCCGACGGCACCATCCGCTCGTACTATACGAACGAGGACGGCGACATCCTCAACGGCGACAGCCCGGTGTCCATGAACTTCTGGGGCTTCACCGAGTGGTCGCTCGGCGAGATGGAAAAGTATTTCGACGCCTTCCTCCGCTCCGGTGCCGGCAAAGAGCTTAAGAGCGAATGCCTGCTCCCGACGATGGTCGGCGATCAGATCAAGTCCGGCGAGCTGCACGTAGACGCCGAGACCACCGACGAGGTCTGGTTCGGCATGACCTACCACGAAGACCGCGCCACCACCGCCGCCATGCTCCAAAAGCTCACCGCCGAAGGCAAATACCCCGAGTCGCTCTACTGATCCTTCAATATTCATTATTCAC
>CAZKGZ010000173.1:0-3492 GCA_964552365.1 uncultured Oscillospiraceae bacterium
CGACAAAATATCCGCTTGGGTGATCTTTAATTCTTCCATGGTTTTTTCTCCTTTTTCGTTAATGGATCCGCCTGCGGGCGGGGTTACTCCTTCAGTCAGCTTCGCTGACAGCTCCCCCGGAGGAGGAGCCTTTAAGACGAGGAGACCCGCATTCGCTCGATTCCTCCCTCAAGCCCCTTGGCTCCCCTTTCAGGGGAGCTGGCAGCGGCGAAGCCGCTGACTGAGAGGTTTCCCCGCCGCAGCGGCTCCCCCGAAGGGCTCGTGCCCCATTAGGGAAGACTCTCTCCGGCGGAGAGAGATGTCGGCGAAGCCGACAGAGAGAGGGGCGGAGTCTGGCGCCGCCGTTAGGCGGTGACTGAGGGTTTCCCCGCCCGCAGGCGGCGCGTCCCTTTACTTCTTCGCATAGTTCCCCATAACATAGTGTTTCGTGATCTGGAAGATCCCGAATCCCTCGTTTACGGTGCGGTTTCTTACGATGATCTGAAGGCGTTTGTAGCCGCGCAGTTCGAGGCTTACGGGGATCTCCTCGGGGCTTGTGTCGGTTCGGAGGGTGAAGCGGGAGAAGTCGATGTCCGTGAAGTCGAGGATGTCCATTGTGCGTCCCGCGGCGCGGAAGGCGCGGCCGTCGGTCGCGTCGGAGCGGATGAGCACCTCCGCGCTCGTGCGGGCGTAGGGCTGCACCGTCACCGTACAGCCGCGGCGCAGGAGTGTTTTATAAACGGCGCTCGTGCCGTCATCGTCGTACTTCGTCGCCCACACGGCCTCGATGGCCGCGCCGTCGTCGCTCCAGCGGTCCATGCCGCTCCGGTCGGTGTTCAGGCGGCACACGCGCCCGTCCTCCGTGCCGAACCAGAGCTCCTCGTCCTCGCCCCGGCGCACGACCATCCAGCAGTGCGCGGGGACATTCTCCCAGTAGAAGCCCTCGTACACGAACTCGCCGAGCTCCGCGCTGCGGTAGGTTTTCTCCTGCCGGCCGTCGAGGAGGTACACGTGCCCGCCCGGCACGGCGAGGAGATAGAGTCCGTTCCACACCGCCGCCTCGCTCCCGGAGAGGCCGCTCTCGCGCGTGAGCTGCGCATTGAGATAGCGGCTGCGCCCTTCGATGATCTTCTCGCCGGTGAGCGTGCTGCTCGTGATGGCCTCCACGCCCGAGCGCGAGAGGAAGAGCGGATCGTCGCGCAGCGTGGCGAAGCTGCCCGGCGACACGGCACCCACGCCCGCGATCGTCTGCCGCAGGGTGAACACCGCCTCGCCGTTCTCGCCGAGCGAGGCCGTGCGCAGGAATACGGTGCTGTCGCGCCCGTCGTCCTCCTTCACCACGGCGAGCGCGTCCCCGACGCGGCAGTAGCCGACGATGGCGGCAGAGCTGCTGCCGACCGCCGCGTAGCTCAGATCCGGCACATAGGTAGGATCATCGAGCGCGCTCGTCCAGTCGATGTTCGGCCGGTCGGGGTTGCCGGAGAAAATGACGCGGTCGTTCGAGCCGACGCCGTACGTCGTGAGGATCGTGCAGCGGTCGATCTGCTCGGCATAGCCCTCCACCGTGTGCGGAAAGAGCACGACCACGCCGTCCGCGCTCCCCGCTCCGGGCGCGGCAGGCGGAGATGAGAGCGTCACCGTGCCCTCCGCGCGGTCGAGCGTGAAGTCCGTCACCTCCTCGCCCCACACCCACACGCGCACCGTGCCGGTCTCGTCCATCTCGGCGTCCGTCATGAACTGCGTGCTCTCGCCGTCCGTCTGGAAGGCGTTTTTGCGGTAGGGCGTGAGGAGGTTCACATCCTCGTAGGCGACGCCGCCGCCCGAGGGAGCGCGCGTGATGGTCGTGGTCGGCACATACGCATCGCCCGCCGACACACGATGCGCGCTGCCGCCCTCGCAGCAGAGGAAGCCGCCGCCCGTGCAGATCCAAAGCTTCCCGCCGAGGAACACCGCCCGGCTTTTGCGCCGCGGCAGTCCCGAGAGACATTCCGCAGCCTCTCCGTCCGGCTCCCAGGTGTAGAGCCGATCGCCCGCGTGGGCATAAAAGCGCTCGCCGTCGGGAAACGGCGCGGAGAAAAGGCCGTACACCGTGTCCGGCAGCTTCTTCACCGTGCGCCAGCCCGGGCGCTTCTGCGGCGTGCCGCCCCCGTCCGGGAGGATGTTCGTGCACAGCGGCGAGCGCGTGCTGTCCACGAGCGAGGGATCGGTGGAAAAATCCGCGCCGCGGAACGTTTTGTATACCGTGCGCAGGATGCTTACATTCTTTTTGCGCGCCATGCGCTCACCCCCTCCAGAGACTCTGCCGCACGCCGAGCCCCTCGCCGGGGAGCGAGGTGTCGAGCCGGGCCGCGGCGCGGTCGAACATCTCGAGCATCGCGCTGCTGTCCACCACCGGGTCGGGCAGGAGCTGCTGCGCCGCCGCATAGTACGGCAGGCACTCGCAGGCGTCCGGCGCGATCTCGAATACATAGCTGTCCGGCGCGTCCTCGGGAATGGTCTCGGGATGCGCGAAGTATTCCACGAGCACCTCCGAGGCGCTCCCCTCCGGAATGATGAGCTTGCCGCCGCGCCAGCGCATCGTGCGCGTCACATCGCGCCCGTTCACGAAGATGCGGTGCAGCGCCGCGAAGTCCGACGGCATGCCGTACGCCGTCTGGCCGAGCGTCGGGCGGATGCAGTCCGTGCGCACGATCTTCTTGATTTGGGCGAGCAGCTTCTGCGCCGTATCGAGAAACGCCGTCATTTTCCGCTCGATGTCCGCATCGTGCGAAATTTCGCCGAAGGTGCTGTGCTCGTCGAGGAGCATATACACCTTGTTTTTTGCTTCCCCCAGCGTCATGCGCTCAATCCTCCAGGATCATCACGCGCACGTCCGTCCCCTCCGCGGACGCCGCGAGCGAAAGCTCCAGTGCCGTGAGCGGCAGCGGCATGCTCTCCCCCGGACCGAGCCGCCAGCCGTTCGCGGCGGTCGCGTCCGTGCCGTCCGCGCGGCGCTCCTTAAAAAATACATTCGCGGACGCGCTCAGGTTCTGCGCGAGAAACGCAAGCCCGCTCACACGCACCGTCTGCGCGCTCTTGCCGAGCGTCAGGGTGCGGATGCTGTCAATTTTGAACATATGATCTCTCCTCTCTTCTCCCGGGCGGCCCGCCGTGAGCCGCCCTTTTTTCTTCTCTCTTATGCTGCCAGGATCCGGAGCACGGCGGCGAGTACCGCCGCGCCGATGCCGGACAGGATGCCGATGAGCCAGTTGAGCTTCGTGCTGATGGTCGCGAGCGTCACATCGCCCTCGGCGAGACGCCGCACCGTCTCGGTGCGAAAAGCGTCAAATTGTGCGCGCACCTCCCGCACCTCGCGGCACGGCACGGCGCAGATCGGGTCATCCGTCGCTCTCACTTCCTCTCGAAATACGGCCGGACGAGGCCGTTATATACGGCGCTCAGCCCCGCAGCCGCCGCGCCCACGCCGAGCGAGAGCAGCATCTGCCGCCCCGTGCTCCAGTCCGTCAGCGCCTC
>CAZKGZ010000174.1:0-3459 GCA_964552365.1 uncultured Oscillospiraceae bacterium
TCAGGGATCGAAACGTACGCGCTCTATGCCGTTGACGGCTTCGGCTACCAATGCCTCGATGTCGAGGACGGATTCGGCTTCTTCTACGGCGTCGATGCGCGGGCGGGTGCGGGGGTGGCGCGGGGTGAATACCGTGCAGCAGTCCTCGTAGGGGAGCGTGGAGAGCTCGTAGGTGCCGATCTTGCGGGAGATGCGCACGATCTCTTCCTTGTCAAAGCCGATGAGCGGACGCAGCACCGGCACGCGGCACACGGCCTCGGTGCAGCCGAGCGCTTCCATGGTCTGCGAGGCGACCTGACCGAGGTTCTCGCCCGTGACGAGCGCCTTCGCGCCGTTGCGGTCGGCGACTTCCTGCGCGATGCGCATCATGAAGCGGCGCATGATGAGCGTGAAATACTCCTCCGGGCACTTGTCGCGGATCTCGGTCTGGATGTGCGTGAACGGCACGATCTCCACCGTGAGGCGGCCGCAGTAGGCGGTGAGCTCCTTCGCGAGGTCGAGCACCTTCTGCTTGGCAAGCTCGGAGGTGTACGGGAAGGAGAAAAAGTGTACGGGGATCATATGGACGCCGCGCTTGGCGATCATATACGTGGACACCGGCGAATCGATGCCGCCGGAGAGGAGCGTGACGGCGGTGCCGCCGCAGCCGACCGGGAGTCCTCCCGCACCGGGGAGCGGCGGACGGTGGATGTAAGCGGCTCTCTCGCGCACCTCCACGTGCACGGTGAGCTCCGGATCGTGGACATCCACGGCCGTATCCGGGAACGCCTCGGCGAGCTCGCCGCCGACATACTGGCTGACCTGAATGGAGGTCATCGGGAACGACTTATCGGCGCGGCGGGTCTCCACCTTGAAGCTCTTTGCTTCGCGCATGGCGTCCGCCATATACTCGATGGCCTTGGCCGCCATGGCTTCGGGCGTCTTTTCGCACGCGGCGGCGCGGACAACGGCGCACACGCCGAATACCTTCGTCATCGCCTCGAGCGCGGCGTCCATGTCGGCGTCGTCGTTCTTCGGCTCGACATACACCGTGGACTGCAGGCAGCTCACATCGAACTCGCCGATGGAGGCGAGGCGGCGCTTCACATTGGAGAGCAGCTTCTGCTCGAAATATTTCTTATTGAGACCCTTAAGGACGATCTCGCCCTGCTTGAGAAGAATGATGTCCTGCATAGTTACCCTCACAGATATTGTAATAGCTCCGCCGGAGCATGGATGATGCCGAGTGCGGTGCACTCTTCGAGCCGGGAGCGGTCCCAGTAGCCCCAATCGCACAGGACGCAGGGCATACCGGCATTTTGCGCCGTCCGGCTGTCTACGCCGGAGTCGCCGACATAGAGCGCGCGGTCTTTGGAAACGCCGAGCACCGCGAGCGCGGCATACACCGCATCGGGCGCGGGCTTTGTGGGACGGTCGGGGTTTTTGCCCTCCGTATGGGCGATCCGATCGCCGAGGAAGCGCGCGACCATGGGAGCGGCATCGGTCGTATCCTTGTTCGAAACGCACGCGGTGCGGATGCCCCGGGCGCGAAGCTCGTCGAGCATTTCGGGGATGCCGGGATAGGGTGTCACGCGCTCCTGCGAGTGCGCGGCGTAATATTCGGAATAATAGGCGAGCGTTTGTTCGAGAAGCGCCTCGCGTCCTTCGCCGAGGGCGCGGGTGATGAGCATGCGCGCGCCGTTGCCGACCATGGAGCGGATCTCGTGCTCGGTGTGCTCCGGGCAGCCGACGCTGCGCAGCGCGGCGTTCACCGCCCCGGCAATGTCGGGGAGCGTGTATAAAAGCGTTCCGTCCAGATCGAAAAGGACGGCATCAAAGCGGTTCATGGCGTACCTCCGTCGGCAGAGGAAATGAGAAAATCGTAGGTGCGGTACTGGATGGCCTCGGCTAAATGCTCCGGCTCTATGGTCTCCGATCCCGCGAGGTCGGCGATCGTGCGCGCCACGCGCAGGATGCGGTCGTAGCTTCGCGCCGTGAGCGAGAGCGACTCGAACGCGCCCTTCATGAGCGCGTCGCCCTCTTCGGTGAGAGCGCAGTAGAGCTCCATATCGTGCGGGCCCATGTTCGCATTGGACACCGTGCCGGAATCGAACCGTTTGCGCTGCACCTCGCGGGCGCGGTTGACCCGCTCGCGGATGGCGGAGGACGGCTCGGCGTCCGGGCGGCGGCGCAGCTCCTCATAGGCGAGCGCCGGGACCTCGACGATGATATCGATGCGGTCCATGAGAGGGCCGGAGAGCTTGGAATGATAGGCGCGCACGGACTTTTCGCTGCAGCGGCAGCGCCCGCCCGGCTGACCGTACCAGCCGCATTTGCACGGGTTCATCGCGCACACGAGCATGAACCGGCTCGGATACACGGCGGTGCCGGCGGCGCGGGAGACGGTGACGATGCCGTCCTCGAGCGGCTGGCGCATGACCTCGAGCACATCGCGGTGGTACTCCGGCAGCTCATCGAGGAACAGCACGCCGTTGTGCGCGAGCGATACCTCGCCCGGCTGCAGCTGCGCACCGCCCGCCATGGCGGCGGCGGAGAGCGTGTGGTGCGGCGCGCGGAACGGCCGCTGACGCAGGATGGGGCGCTTTTCGTCCGTGAGGCCGGAGACGCTCCAAATGCCGGTGGACTCCATCGTCTCCTCGCGGCTCATGTCCGGGAGGATGGACGGCAGACGCTTGGCGAGCATCGATTTGCCCGAGCCCGGCGGGCCGACCATGAGGATGTTGTGTCCGCCCGCGGCGGCGACTTCAAGAGCGCGCTTCACATTTTCCTGCCCCTTGACTTCGGAATAATCGGGGAAGGCGAGCTCCTCGGCGCTCGGCTCGGGAGGCTCGGCGGGGGCGATCTTCTCCCTGCCCGCGAGATGGGCGAGGAGCTCCGGCACATTGTGCACCGGGTAGACCGTGAGGCGGTCGGCGTAGGCGGCCTCGCGCGCGTTGCCCGCAGGGACATAGAGCGTGCGGATGCCCGCCTTTTCCGCCGCGAGTGCCATCGGGAGCGCACCGCGCACGGGACGCACCTCGCCCGAGAGCGAGAGCTCGCCGATGGCGGCGGCATCGTCCGGGAGGGGCTTCGCCTGTCCGGTGGCGATGAGGATGCCGAGAAGGATCGGCAGATCGTAGACCGTGCCCGCCTTCTTGCGGTCGGCGGGAGCGAGGTTCACGGTGACGCGGCTCACGGGGAAATCCATGCCGCAGCTCTTCGCCGAGGCACGCACGCGCTCGCGCGCTTCCTTTACGGCGGCGTCGGGCAGGCCGACAATGTCAAACTGCGGCAGTCCCCCGGAGAGAAAGATCTCCGCGGAGACCTCATACCCGCCGATGCCCAAAAGCCCAAGCGAACGTATTTTCGCCACCATGCCGGTCGCCGCCTTTCTGTCGGATGAATTTTTTGTGTTTCGGAGAGGGATGCGGGGACGCGCCGCCTGCGGGCGGGGAAACCCTCAGTCACCGCCTTCGGCGG
>CAZKGZ010000175.1:0-3405 GCA_964552365.1 uncultured Oscillospiraceae bacterium
GATGCTCACATCGACCGGCAGATCCTTGTCGGTGCTGCCCTGATAGTAGATGTCGCTGCCGCCGGCGTTCCAGGTGATGGTGCCGTCATCGTTTTCCGTGTAGTCCTCGTCGCCCTTGGTGTTTTCAATGTCGGTGAGGTCGGTGCGGTCGGTCAGTTCATCGCTGCCGTCCGGATTCTTGAGCCAGTTTTCCACAATGATCTTCCTGGGGCTGCCGGAGGCATCGGCCACGATGTAGACCGTCTCCTCCTTGCCCGCCGTGTCGCTGTGCCCGCCGGAGGTGAGCAGGGAAATGGCGGTGTTTTCGAGAGAATCTTCTTCCGTTTCCGCGGTCGCGGCCGTGTCGGTCGTTTCCGCCGCCGAGCCGCAGCCGGCGAGAGAGATCAGCATGCAAAGCGCCAGAAGCAGCGCTCCGAGTCTTTTGCTTTTCATTTCGTTATCCTCCATTACTTACTTATGTTCGATATCGGGCAGACGGCGCATGCCGCGCGTTGTCCGGCAGATGGGTTTATCCAGAAGCATCAGCATGCTCGGCAGGATGAAGAGCACCACCAGCATACTGATGATGGCGCCGCGCGCCATGAGGATGCACAGCGAGCTGATGAGGTCGACATCGGAATAAATGCCGACGCCGATGGTCGCGGCGAAGAGGCCGAGCGCGCTCGTGATGACGGAGTGCATCGATGTGGCGAGAGCCGTCTTGACGGCCTCCTCACAGGAGGCGCCGCCGATGCGCTCGGTCTTGTAGCGCGTCGTCATCAGGATCGCGTAGTCGACGGTCGCGCCGAGCTGTATGGTGCCGATGCACACCGAGGCGATGAACGGGAGCGTCGTGCCGGTGTAGTAGGCGAGGCTCATGTTCATGTAGATGGCAAGCTCGATGACCATGACGAGCACGATGGGCAGCAGCCCGGACTTGAGCACGAGCAGGATCAGCACGAAGATGGCGCCGATGGACACCGCGCTCACGGTGGTGAAGTCGGTATTCGTGATCTCGATGAGGTCCTTCGTGCACGGAGCCTCGCCGATGAGCATGCCGTTCGGGTCATATCGCTTGATGATGGTGTTGAGCGCATCGCACTGCGCGTTCACCTCATCGGTCGCCACGGCGTACTTCGAGGAGAGGAGCAGCAGCTTCCAGTCGCCGCTCTCGAGGATGTCCTTCACGTTCGAGGGGATGAGCTCCTCCGGGAGCGACGAGCCGACGAGGCTGTCGATGCCGAGCACGAAGTTCACGCCGTCCACATCCTCCATCTCGGCGGTCATCGCCTTGCCCTCCTTGCGGGAGAGGTCGGAGCTCACGAGCACCATCGAAACGGAGCTCATGTCGAAGTTTTCTTCCAGCTCGCTGTTGGCCTGCACGCTGCCGAGGTACTCCGGCAGGCTGTTGTCGAGTTTATAGTAGACATTGATCTTGTTGTAGCCGTAGATCGAAGGGATCCAGAGCAGGAGCATCACGATCGCAAACACGCGGTAGTGGCGGACGATGAAGTCCGAGAGCTTTCCGCTGTGGAGGTGGATGCGCTTGTGCGTCGTTTTCTCAATGGCTTTGTCAAAGGTGAGGATGAGCGCCGGCAGCACCGTCACGCAGCAGATGACGCCGAGGAGCACGCCCTTCGCCATCACGATGCCGAGGTCAAGGCCGAGCGTGAACGACATGAAGCACAGCGCGATGAAGCCCGCGATCGTCGTGAGCGAGGAGCCCGTCACCGAGTCGATCGTCGCCGTGATGGCGCGCGCCATGGCCTCGTACTTGTCGATGCTTGTGTCGCGCTTCTGCTCCTTGTAGGCGTTATAGAGGAAGATGGAGTAGTCCATCGTCACGCCCAGCTGCAGCACCGCCACGAGCGCCATCGTCACGAACGAAATTTCGCCCTGAATGAAGTTCGTGCCGAGGTTGTAGAGGATCGCCATGCCGATGTCCGCGAGGAACAGCACCGGCAGCAGGAACGAGTCCATCGTGAGCGCCAGCACGATCGCGCACAGCACCACGGCGATGAGCACATACGGTGTCAGCTCCTTGTCCACGAGGTTCTTCGTGTCCGTCACGACCGCCGACATGCTCGAGAGGAAGCACTGCTCGCCCGAGAGAGAACGGATCTCGGTGATGGCCTGCATCGTTTCGTTCTCCGAGCTTGTGGTGTCGAAGAAGAGGAAGAGGAGCGTCGCGCTCTCATCTTCGGAATAGAACACATCGCGGATCTCGTCGGGGAGCATCTCCGGCGGGATCTTGTCGGAGAACTCGCTGTAGCCGAGCACGCTCTCGACATGGTCCACGTTCCGGATCTCCTCGGCCAGCGCCGAGACATCCTTGTCCGGCATGTCCTCGCACACCAGGATGGCGTACGCGCCCTTGCCGAACTCGTCGAGCAAAATGTTCTGCCCCTGCATCGTTTCGATGTCGTCGGGGAGATAATAAAGAATGTCGTAGTTCACTTTCGTGTTGACGTAGCCGAACACCGACGGGATCAGCAGCAGCACGCTGAGGATCAGGATCGGTATGCGCGCCTTCACGATGAATTCACTGAATTTTCTCATTCCGTATCACTTCCAATTAAATTGACCGTTGGTCACTTTCTTTTTGCAAGCGGGAGTGTAGCAGAAAACTGACCGTTAGTCAATATCTAAAATGCGAAAAAATGACCGCCGGTCGGTTTTTCGTTTACCTGCACAAATCGCCCTCGGAAAAATTTCTGAATCTCGGTCAGTTTTTTCTCCGGAACGATTGACTTTCGGACAAAATTGTAATAGGCTTATACCATACATACTCAAGAATGAGGGGAAACGTGCGAAAAGATGGGAAAAGCCGAAGAAAACAAGCAGCAAAAAAAGGCGCGTCTGCTGGAGACCGCCTTTCAGCTGTTTACGACGAAGGGGACGGCGCAGACGTCCATTTCGGACATCGCGTCCGCCGCAGGCGTCGGCAAGGGGACATTCTATCTATATTTTAAGGATAAGGAAGAGATCGAAGCGCGCCTCATCGCCCGCCGCGCCGGGGAGGTCTTCTCCCACGCCATCGAAACGCTGCGCGCGAAGGGCGGCGAGCTGACCGAATTTGAGGACGCCATCATCTGCGTGGTGGACGATGTGCTCAACCAGCTGGAGAAAGACCACCTGCTGCTGATGTTCGTGAAGAAGAATCTCTCGTGGGGCGTCTTCCGCAGCACCCTCACCAACCTCTCCTCCGACGAGGAGTTCTCGTGCTACCGCGAGCTGCGCCTCCTCCTCGAGGAGAGCCGCCAGGAATGGGAAGAGCCGGATCTCCTGATCTACACGCTCATCGAGCTCGTAAGCTCCACCTGCTACAGCATCATCCTCCGCGAAGACCCCGTCCCCATGGAAACCTACCGCACCTACCTGAACCGCTACATCCGCAGCATCATAGAATTGCACAAAAAGAAATAA
>CAZKGZ010000176.1:0-3384 GCA_964552365.1 uncultured Oscillospiraceae bacterium
TCAGTGCAGGGGGACGGCGCCGAGGCTTTCTATGCTGTGGCCGAGGGCGCCTACGGTGCGGAGGTATTCGGTCAGGGCGGGGAGGCTTTCGTAGCAGGGGATGGTGCGCGTCTTCGCTGCGGGCGCCGGGCGCTTCGGGAGCGGGCGGCCGCTGGCTTCGGCTTCCTGCTCGGCGATGGGGGCCTCGGAATAGAAGTGGTCGCGCGCCATGTGCTCGATCTCGTGCTCGAGCGTTTCGCGGCGGTCCTTTTCGCTCAGGCGGGCGTTGATGTACACCGAAAATGTGCCGTCATCGTTCGGCATCGTCACGCCGTACACCGTGTGCGGCAGATCCACGAGACGCACATAGTAGTCGGGAACTCTCATTCCCCGGGCTTGCGCAGGGCCTCCAGAATGCGGATCGTCGTTTCCACATCCTCACGCGTGGCGTTCTCCGAGAGACGGAAGAGCATGCGCATCTCCGGGCGCTCGCGCAGAGTGAGCAGATATTCGGTGAGCTCGGGGTCGTTGTTGATGTACGTATCGCTGTTCGTGATGCCGAGCAGGTCGTCCACGCTCACGTGGAAGGTGTCCGCGATCTCTTCGAGAAGGTCGAGATCCGGCTCGCGGTTGCCGGTCTCGTACATGCTGACGGCCGATTTCGAAATGCCGAGCTTCTCCGCCAGATCTCCCTGCGTCATTTTCGCGGCGCGGCGGAAATGGGCGAGCTGTTTGCCGAATTCGGACATGGTGAATTCCTCCAATATCGTTGATATTTCAAAGAAATTTGCTTTCTGTGATTACCTTACCACGCAGCGTAAAAAAAGTCAATATTTTTTCTACAAAATGTGTTGACAAAACGCGAATCGTGTGGTATAACATAGTTACACGGTGCGTGACAGATTCAGCGCCCGCTTCCTCCGCCGGTTGGCACCGAAGTCGGAGGGACGCAGCGGCTCGTCTCGAATGCGCCGATAATGATCCTCTAAAATTCGCTTAATAGGCGAAACATACGGCCGAAGGATCCGCAGCGGAAACGGGAGTTTGCTCGCTGCGGTCGGGGAGCCGCATCTTTTTTGCCAAAGCGAAACACGAAGTGTGCCGACAAAGGAGGCGGGGAACGTGGCGGAAACGGCGGCTCTGTCCGCGAAGAAAAGACGATTTGTGGAGGAATATCTGCGCTGCGGCGATGCGGCTTCGGCGGCGGAGGCGGCGGGGTACGCGCCGGAAAAGGGGGAGGCGCTGCTGTGCGAGAGCGCGGTGCAGCGCGGCGTGCGCGAGGGGGAGCAGCGGCTCTATGATGCGCTCGGCATATCGAGCGCGTGGGTGGGGCGGCGGCTCGTGGAGATCGTGGAGCGGTGCATGCAGGCGGTGCCGCACTACTCGCGCAATCCCGAGACGAAGCAGCGCGAGCCGGACGGCACATGGGAGTTCGACCCGACCGGGGCGCTGCGGGCGCTCCACGAGCTCTCCGAGCACATCCGCTCGCTCGAGGAGGACACCCCGGGCGCGGGCAGCGTGAGCTTTGAGGAATGGCTCGCGAAACGCGGAGAGGAGGGAGGCCTGTGAATCCGTGCGTTGCGGTCGACTACATCGAGTCGTGCCTGAAGATCCGCACGAAGAGCGGCGCGGTCGTGCCGTTTCACCTGAACGCGGCGCAGCGCAAGCTCTATGCGGCGGCCAAACGCCAGCAGGACGCGGGGCGGCCGGTGCGGCTCATCATTCTCAAGGCGCGGCAGCTCGGCTTCTCCACACTGACGGAGGCGCTCCTCTTCCACGCCTGTGCCACGCGGGAGAACACCCATGCGCTCGTGGTGGCGCACCGCGAGGATGCAACGGCCAACCTCTTCCGCATGAGCAAGCTCTTCTACGACGAGCTGCCCGAGCCGATGAAGCCGATGCTGCGCACCTCGAACGCGCAGGAGCTGGTGTTCGAGAACCCCTCGCGAAGTGCGCGCAGCCGCTCGCCGGGGCTTCGCTCGCGGCTCAAGTGTGCCACGGCGGGCGGGCGCGGCATCGGGCGGTCGGACACGCTCCGGTGCGTGCATCTCTCGGAATACGCCTTCTGGCCGGAAAACGGCGAGAGCAAGGCCGAGACGCTCGCGGGCATCCTGCAGGCGGTGCCGAGTCTGCCGGGCACGATGGTCGTCATCGAGAGCACGGCGAACGGCTTCGAGGACTTCAAGAGCCGCTGGGACGCCGCCGCCGCGGGAGAGAACGACTTTGAGGCGGTGTTCTTCGCGTGGTTTGAAAATCCGGACTACGCCATGCCGGTCGAGCCGGGCATCGTCTGGAGCGCGGAGGAGCGGGAGATCCGCGAGCGGTACGGCCTCTCGTGGGAGCAGATGCGCTGGCGGCGCTGGTGCATCGCGAACAACTGCGGCGGGCGGCGCGACATGTTCCGGCAGGAGTACCCCTCAAGCCCCGAGGAGGCGTTCCTGCACTCGGGCTCGGGCGTATTCGACAAT
Organism: uncultured Oscillospiraceae bacterium; assembly: GCA_964552365.1. Classification (GTDB taxonomy): domain Bacteria; phylum Bacillota; class Clostridia; order Oscillospirales; family Oscillospiraceae; genus Apopatocola. The sequence goes on from CAZKGZ010000176.1 coordinate 2,448, forward strand.
GCGCTCGTCACGAAGCGGCTCGCCGAGGCCCCGGAGCCGATCCGCAGAGGACGGTTTGTGCAGACCGCAGACGGCGGGAGCGAGTGGCGCGGGGACGAGGCGGGGGAAATTCAAATCTTCCGCGAGCCGCAGCCGGGGCATCCGTACGTGCTCGGCGGCGACACGGCGGGCGAGGGGTCGGACTATTTCACGGCGTATGTGCTCGATAATTCCACCGGCGAGCAGACCGCCGCGCTGCGGCAGCGCTTCTCGGAGCCGGAGTATGTGCATCAGGTGTACGCGCTCGGGCGGTACTACAATGACGCGCTCGCGGCGATCGAGACGAACTTCTCCACGTACCCCGTCATGAAGCTCGCGGAGCTCGGCTACCCGAACCAGTACCTGCGCGAGCGGGAGGACACGTATACGCGCCGTCTGCGGGAGAGCTTCGGCTTCCGCACCGACCGCCACACGAGGCCGCGCGCCATCGCGAATCTCGTGGAGATCTTCGCCGCGCACCCCGATTGGATCGCCGACCGCGCCCTCCTGCGTGAGATGCTCACCTTCTGCTACAACGAGGATCACCGCCCCGAAGCCCTCGCCGGCGCCCACGACGACCTCGTAATGTCCGCCGCCATAGCCTACGCCGCCCGAGGGCAGCAAAGATACACCGTGAGCGGCAGGGGCCGGAGCGAGGAGGAGCGGATGCGGGAGAGAAAGCGGAGAATAAGGAGGGGGAGGATCTGAGGCAAGTTAATGAATAGTGAAGATTGAATATTGAATAGTGAAGAATAAGGGCGCGGGGGGCGCAGCCCCCAATTATTCATCCTTCATTATTCACCATTCACTATTCATTGGAAGGTCGGAGGAGCACAAAGAAAGACGATCGCCTGCGGGCGGGGAAACCTCTCAGTCAGCGGCTGCGCCGCTGCCAGACTCCGCCCCTCTCTCTGTCGCC
>CAZKGZ010000177.1:0-3376 GCA_964552365.1 uncultured Oscillospiraceae bacterium
GATATAACTCCATAACCCCCAACTGCCGGAACAGCTTGCTGTTCCGGCAGTTTTTTCATGCCAAAATTCCTATGTTCGGCGGAAATGTTGCGGAAAAAATGCAATTATGCTGTATTGGCTCGCCGAAAACTGGGCAAAATCGCGAAAATACGCAAGTTGGGGAGTTCGTACTTGCAAAACGTTCGTATAGCAGATATAATGGCAACATTGTTGAAGAAAGAAAACCGTATTCATTTTCGAAAGGAAGAACATACAATGCTGAAGAACGCCTATCTGCAGCGGGTCTATGACCAGGTCATCGCCCGCGACCCCGACCAGCCCGAATTCCACCAGTGCATCCGCGAGTTCCTCGAGAGCCTGGAAGGCATCGTCGACAAGCACCCCGAGTGGGAGAAGAATGCCATCCTCGAGCGCTTCATCGAGCCCGACCGCATCATCACCTTCCGCGTCACCTGGGTAGACGACGCCGGCAAAGTACAGGTCAACCGCGGCTACCGCGTGCAGTACAACTCCGCCATCGGCCCCTACAAGGGAGGCCTGCGCTTCCATCCGTCCGTGAACCTCTCCATCATCAAGTTCCTCGGCTTTGAGATGAACCTGAAGAACGGCCTTACCACACTGCCCATCGGCGGCGGCAAGGGCGGCTCCGACTTTGACCCCCACGGCAAGAGCGACGGCGAGATCATGCGTTTCTGCCAGGCGTTCATCACCGAGCTTTACCGCCACATCGGCCAGTTCACCGACATCCCCGCCGGCGACATCGGCGTGGGCAGCCGCGAGATCGGCTACATGTTCGGCCAGATGAAGCGCATCACCAATCAGTTCGATGCGGCCACGCTCACCGGCAAGCACCTCACCTACGGCGGCTCTCTCGCCCGCACGGAAGCCACCGGCTACGGCCTGTGCTACTTCACCGATGAAGTCCTCCGCAACATCCTCGGCACCTCTTTCGAAGGCAAGACCGTTATCGTCTCCGGCAGCGGCAACGTCGCCACCTACGCCGCCGAAAAGGCGACCCAGCTCGGCGGCAAGGTCGTGTGCATGTCCGACTCCAACGGCTATGTGTACGACGCCAACGGCATCAACCTCGATGTGATCAAGGACATCAAGCAGAACCGCCGCGCGCGCATCAAAGTGTACGCCGACGAAGTGCCCGGCTCCGTCTATCATGAAGGCTGCCGCAGCATCTGGGATGTGCCCTGCGATGTGGCGCTGCCCTGCGCGACGCAGAACGAGATCGATGTTGCCGAGGCGAAGAAGATCATCGCCGGCGGCGCGAAGGTCATGTGCGAAGGCGCCAATATGCCCACCACCAACGAAGCCATTGCCATGCTGCAGGAAGCCGGCATCATCGTCGGCCCCGCGAAGGCGGCAAACGCCGGCGGCGTGTCCACCTCCGGCCTCGAGATGACCCAGAACAGCATGCGCCTGAGCTGGACGTTCGAGGAAGTCGACGAGCGCCTGCACGGCATCATGCGCGGCATCTACAAAGCGGCCTACGACGCCTCCGTCGAAGTCGGCAAGCCCGGCAACCTCGTAGTCGGCGCCAACATCGCCAGCTTCCTGAAGATCTCCGACGCCATGCTCCACCAGGGCATTGTGTGATCCCCTATAGCCATAAACAGCAAAGCTGCCCGATACGGTCTTACGATCGTATCGGGCAGTTGTCTTTTACGCTGCGGATATTAATCGGAAAAATTGATGCTGCGCACCGATTTGCAGTCCTTAAAGACCGATTCCAGCCTTCTCGGAATCGTGATGCTCGTCAGACTGCGGCACTCGCGGAACGCATCTCTGCCGATGGTCGTGACGCTGCCCGGGATAGTGACGCTCGTCAGATTGCCGCAGCCCCAAAATGCTTCTTCGCCGATGACTGTCACACCCTCCGGAAGGATGATGCTTTTGAGATTTTCGCAGGACCGAAATGCATGTTTGCCGATGATCTTCACACTGCCCGGAATGGTGACGCTCGTCAGATATCTGCCTTTAAGGAACGCAAAGGCTTCTTCGCCGATGCTTGTCACGCCGGCGGGGATCACGGCAGTGCGGCTGCTGCCGTAATAATCATACAGAACATTGTGAACAATGCTGAATCCGTTCGTATCCGCCAAATCGCGGCAGCCGGAAAATGCTCTGTCTCCCATCGATGTTACGCTGTCCGGAACAACGGCGCTCGTCAGACCGCTGCAATTTTCAAACGCGCTGCTGCCAATGGCAGTGACGCTGCTTGGGATCGTGATGCTCTTCAGAGAGCAGCACGAGAGAAACGCCTTATCGTCGATGACCGTCACGCTGTCCGGGATCGTGACGCTTTGCAGCCCTCTGCAATAAGAGAAAACACCGAATCCGATTTTGGTTACCCCATCCGGAATATCGAAGCTCCTGACTTCCTCTAATTCGGGATTCGGTATAAGGTCAAAGTCATGGCGATTTTCGATCTCGATCCATGTCGCATAGGTGTCGGGACGGCGGATCTCACCGTCAACGATCTCATAAGGCAGCTCCATTGTATGCGCTCCTTTCGCTCCGGCTCCGCTCCCCGCGCGGGACGCGCCGGAAGAATACTGCTTTTTGGTAGTTTCAGTATATACGAAGCAGCATGGCCGGTCAACACGCAAGGCATCGAATATCGGTAGAACTTTTCTTTCCCGCGCGGTGCCGATATCCCGGCACGGCTGCCTGTCGGCGGGCGGATCTTCGGCCTTGACCTTTTCCCGGGATGATGGTAGAATTTCCCCCGGCCGTGCGGCGATTGCCGCGGCACTTCACACATTTACGGAGGAAAACATGAAAAAGAAATTTGCACTCGGCCTTATTTCCGTCCTGCTGATCCTGAGCCTGGTCGGATGCGGCGCGGAAGCCGAAACGGCGGACACCGCGGCCGAGGCGACGGTGGTATACGAAGCACTCTTTCTGGACAACGATGAGATCACGGATCTGTTCGAGTCGGTGAGAGGCGAGACGGCGCCGTTTGAGAACGTCACGCAGGATTTCCATGTGACGACGGAATACATGCCCGCCGAAGCGCACCCCGAGTGGTACGGCGAAGAGGTAAACATCCATATCACGGCCTATGCGGTGCAGGAGATCGAGATGGAAGACGGACAGATGACGGAAAACGAAGGCTTCAAAGTCGAGGTATCGACCGACAACGAGGAGCTCGAGGCCTATCTCATGTCCCTGAACAAAAACTTCCACATCACCGGCGCTTATAAAGACGGCGCCAAATACACGGAGTACATCGACTTCTCCGAAGGCGACCCGATGGATGTCTACACCACCGCCACCTTCGGCGGCTACTACACCGACGGCACGATTCATAAATAAAACATACAGACTCATAAAAAAGCCCGACATTCCGCAGAATGCCGGGTTT
>CAZKGZ010000178.1:0-3356 GCA_964552365.1 uncultured Oscillospiraceae bacterium
GCTTCGTAGGTGTGGTTGGAAACGGTGATGTACTTCTGGACTTCCTGAACGTTTGCGGAATTGATGGTGGACGGGCTGTTGTCATGGCCGTCGATGGTGCCCTGCTGCATGGCCGTGTAAACCTCGGACCAGCTCATAGCCTGAGGAGAAGCGCCCAGAGCGGTCCAGAAGCCGTTCCACAGATCGCCGCCCGGCGTACGCATCTTCTGACCGACGAGGTCGGCGGGGGACTTGATGAGGGTCTTGGAGGAAGTCATGCACTTGAAGCCGTTGTGCAGTGCGCCGAGGTAAGTCAGACCGTGCTCCGCGAGAACGGTGGAAACGAACTCGCCGCCCTCACCGAAGAAAGCATCTTCGGCAGCCTGATAGTCGGCAAATGCCCAGGGCAGGCAGCAGACCATGAGACGGTTGTCGATGCGGGAGATGATGGAAGTGGAATGGATGTCCATCTGGACGGTGCCGTCCATGACGAGCTCCAGGCCCTTGGTCATATCGCCGCCGGCAAGCTGGTCGTTATTGTATATGGTGACGGTGATGGCGCCGCCGGACTGCTCTTCAATATACTGCTTGAAGAGATTCGCGCCGATGCAGTCGTTCGCGGTGTCGGACTGGCCGTTGCAGGACATATCGATGCTGAGTTTCTGATATTCCGAGCCGTCGGAGGTCTGTGTGGAGTTGTCGGAAGCAGCCGTGCCGCCGCAGGCGCACAGGGTGAAGATCATACACAGCGCAAGGCCGAGTGCGAGAATTTTTTTCATTTCAATTTCTCCTTCATACCTTTTTGTTTTTTAACAGGCGATCCGCTTGCCCGCTTACGGAAAGAACGGATCTTTGATTTTTGGCGGCGTTACATACTATCATAGGATGTTCATATGTTATGTATAGCAATTTTGTCCGGGTATTTCAAGAGAAATTTTTCCGAAAATGACAATTTTGTCTTTTCTCATAAACTCCTATCCTCTTTTTTGTACAAGAAATACAAAAATCTCTCTCCGCCTCAAGGATCCTGTATGTCCGTTGATCGGAGAGAGATCGATATTTCCGCTGAAGGCTTCCGCGCTTAAGCGGAATTTCTTAGGCAGCGCCGCAGACGATATTGTGCGGTGTTGCCCTTATTTATTGATATCTTTCCAGTAGTAATAGCTGTCTTTCAGAGCATCGTACATGGCCACCATATCCTTCTGCACGATCTTCTCCAGCAGGTCATAGTGGGTGTCGATGAGGTATTTTCCGTTGTCCTGTTCCATACGCTCTTCGATCGTTTTGACGCGGGAGCCGTAGGAGAGTTTTGCGATCATGTCGTTGACCAATACGATAAGACTGTTTCCGGTGGCTTGGGCTATGGCATCGTGAAAGGCGAAGTCTTCGCGGACAATATCTTCAATGCAGACCGGCACGGCATTGACGGCGCGTTCGATGCTCTGCGCGTGATGCAGCAGATCATCGTACTGCTCCTCGGTAAGTCCCTGCTCCATCAGCAGGAGCATGGTTCCCGTTTCGATCACTTTGCGAAGACCGATGAGCTCCGTATAGGAACTGTCTTTTTGCAGGATCAGGCTGTACAGCATGGGATTGATGCCGGACGGCTTGAACGTATCGCACACGAAGGTCCCCTCCGGGCGCCGGATCTCCAGAATGCCGTAGGCGATCAGGGTGCGCACGGCTTCGCGCACGGTATTGCGCCCCACGCCGAAGCTCTCCGCCAGCTCGTTTTCGGTAGGGATACGCTCTCCCGGTTTCAGCTGACCATTGATAATTCCCTGGGTCAGGCGGTCCACCACGGTCTGCACGGCCGATTTCACGGTGACCTGAGATAAATAGGATTTTTCCATTGCAAACTCCTTTAAGTATTACACATCCAATCGGATTATATTCTATTTTTGTGCATTGTGCAACATCCTATCTTGAATTTTTTTACAAAACGGAATATTGACAATTTTTTTCGGAGCATTTATACTTTAGCCAACATCCCATCATAGGATAATGGAACGTTTGGCGGCGTGACATTGGATGTGAGCTCATCACAATTATGGAACGGTACAAGGTTTGGAAGCCTTTGTGCCATGGGAGGTAATACAAATTGAGAGCGGGTTATATTGAAAAGCCCCTGTCGGCGATGTTTCGGGATGATATGCCCGAACCGCAGATCACGAAGCCGAATGAGGTGAAGATCAAAGTTGCGGTGACCGGCATTTGCGGTTCCGAGGTACACGCCTATCACGGCAGACATGCATGGCGCGTTCCGCCCCTCGTGTCCGGCCATGAGTTTGCCGGAACGATCGTGGAGGTCGGCTCCGGTGTGACGAAGTACAAGGTCGGCGAGCGCGTGACGGCAGAGCCGCAGTACGGCTGCGGAAAGTGCGAAGCGTGCAAGTCCGGACGCTACAATCTCTGCATCGACAAGAAGATCCTCGGCGCCACCTATTGGAGCGGCTCCTTCGGCGAGTATGTCGTGGTGCCCGAACAGTGCGTGATCCCGCTGCCGGACGGAGTTTCCCTCGAGCAGGGTGCGCTGATCGAACCGATCGCCGTGGGCATGCATGCCGTTCGCGAGCGCAAGATCGATGAGAACAGCACCATTGCGGTCATCGGCTGCAGCACGATCGGTCTCGGCATCATTTTAAGTGCCAAGAGCTTTCACGCCAAGCAGGTCATCGGCATCGACATTGCGGAATTCAACCTCGGCAAGGCGCTCGAGATGGGTGCCGACGCCGTAGTGAACAGTGCCAAGGAGTCGGTGCAGGAGCGCGTCATGGAGCTGACCGGCGGACGCGGCGTGGATGTCACCTTTATGGGATCCTTCGGAAACGATGTCTGCATGAAGCAGGCCGCCGACATTACCATCCGCGGCGGCACGATCACGGATGTCGCCGTGATGCAGAACGGCGTCCCCGCCCCGATGAGCGACATTCAGATCAAGGAACTGAAGCTCTGCGGCTCCAACATGTATACCGCCGAGGATTTCCGGTATGTCATTCGCGGCATCGATGAGGGGATCATTCCTCTGGACAGCTTTGTCACGCATCGGTTCACCATCGAGCAGATGAAGGAAGCGATGGAGTTTGCCGACAAGCGTCCCGAGCCGATGGTAAAAGTCGTTATGAAATTCTGATGAATTTCGGAGGAAAAGCTATGAATGAACAGCTCAGTATTTCCCAACTGAAAAATATTTGCGTGGATCTGAAGAAAAATGTCATTTCCATGATCTACAAGGCGCAGTCCGGCCATCCCGGCGGATCGCTCTCGGTGGCCGAATTCGTGACCGCCTGCTATTTTCGCGAAATGAATGTCGATCCCTCGAACCCCAAGTGGGAGGACCGCGACCGGTTCATCCTCTCGAAGGGTCATGTCTGCCC
>CAZKGZ010000179.1:0-3316 GCA_964552365.1 uncultured Oscillospiraceae bacterium
TCATCATCGCGAAGGCGGCATCCTTCAGATCTTCGAAGGCGACCTGCGCGGTGAGGGCTTTCTGTTTGAACAGCTGTTCGAGCTTGGAAGCGTCCTTGTTCATGAAGAGGTCGAGAAGGAAGGACGGATCGCTCATGATCTCAAGGAAGCGGTCGATCATGTCGTCGATCACGGAGGAAGCCAGAGAGCTTACCGTTCCCGCGGCTTTTGCGGGGTTATCCGTGATCTCGGCGATGAGCGTATCGATGAGAAGAGTGCGAACTGTCGCCTGTTCCTCGGCCGAGAGGGAATTGTAATCCTTGTTTTCGCCGAGCAGTTTCTCGAGCGAATCCGCGCCCAGCCGGTCGATCAGCGCGTCGGTCAGGATGGTGATGCCTTCGGTGTCGGCGAGGTAGTTCAGAAGCTCCGCGAGGATCTCCTCGGCGGCACGCTTCTTCGCGTCCTCGAGAATGTTCGCTTCCACCGTCAGGTCACCGCCCGCTTTCAGCGCGGAGGTGCCGAGCCTGGCAATGTTGTTGATATTGATGTAGTTGACCGCAGCACCCACGCCGACGCCGATCGTGGAGTTGGTCGCGGAGGAGTCTGCGGAAATGACGGCATCGGTGTCCTCGGACGCGCGCAGCGTCACATTGCCTTCGGCCGTGATCGTGAGACCGCTGCCGATCTCCGCCCGGGCCGTGTTGCGCTGGGCATTTACGGCCAGCGCCGCCGCAGCCTGCAGGCTGCCTTCCGGCGTAGACGGGGAGGATGCTTTGCCGCTCAGTGCGCCGGCCTTGCTGCCGTCGCCGCCGAGGCTGCCGCCCTTGAGTTTGGCCGAGAGCTTGCTCAGCTGGGTCGTGATCTTGGAGATGGTCTTGTCAAGACCCGACTCTTCCTTCTTGGTCTCGGAAGAGGACGAACCCGCTGCGGAAAGCTTGTCCAGAACTTCTTCGATCTTCTTATCGTAGTCGCTCTGCGTGCCGCTCTCGGAGTTTTCCGTTTCCTTGCTTGCCGGGGGCGTTGCGCCGTTGGTGCCGGCATAGACCTTCTGCCACAGACGGCTGACGGAGGTGCCCTGCACCGTGATGTTCGCCGCCGTTACGCTGCGGTTCAGTTCGGCTTCGGCACTGTCGTCGATGACGGACACGCCGATGGCGGCTCCGAGGCCCGCCTTCTCGCCCACCGACTTGGCGTTGGACACGAGGTGGCGTTCCATTTGAGAGCTTGCCGTGATGTCGGCATCGCCCGTGCTCGTCAGTGCGTCGCCGCTGCCGAGGTTTGCCTTGACGCTCACGCTGCTCACGAGAGCCGTTACGACCGGAGCGATGGAGGTGCCGCCGGCCGAGCCTGCGTCGGCCCGTACGAGACTGTCGCCGTCAAAATCGGCGTTCACGAGGATACGGTCGAGCGTGCCGGCACGGAAGTCGATGCCGTCCTCAATGACGGCCTCGACGCTGATGCCCAGCACTTCGACGGCTACGCCCGCGCCCACACCGGTGCTGTCCGATGCGTATTCATACGCCGGCTTGAGGGGAACGGTCACGAGGCCGAGCGGGATGCTCAGGCGCTCGCGTTTGCCGGATGCGTCTGCCACGGTGATGAAATTGCCTTTGCCGAGGGACTCCGCCGCAATGCTGCCGCCGGTCACGGTATAGTCCGCATCCTTGCCGATGCGGGCCGTGTTCGTGACGGAGATATAGTTCACGGCGATGGCGCCTGCGAGGCCGAAGGTCGTTTCCTTGTCCGTGGGAACGTGGCCGGCTTTGACGATCATTTCCGCTGCGGAGGAGCCGAGTTCCGAACGGACATCCAGGCCGCCGGTACGGATCGTGCCGCCGGCGATCTCCGCCAGGTTTTCCCGGTCGAGGATCGACACGGCAGCCGCCGCGCCGAGAGCCTTCTGCGGGACCTGTTCCTTCACGCCGAGCGGGGTCTTGTAGAGAGAACCGTCCGCGCGGATGCGGGAAATGGTCTCACCGCTTGCGCCGACCGTCAGAGCACCGAGGGCGGTGATGCCGCCTTCCGTGTCGACGAGAGCGGTCACGGTTTCGGAGATGTAACTCAGACCCAGCGCGCCGACATACTGGTTCGTGCTGCCCGGATCGGCGGACGCGGTCGAGTCGGTGAAGAGATTGCCCAGAGCGTTCGAGCCGCTCACCTTGGAAAGAAGCTTGCCTTTGAGAGTCTGATTGCCGGCGCCCTTGACGCCGATGAGGCTCTCCGCAAACTTGATGCCGCGGAGGATGCCGAACTGCTCGGAGATGCTCTGCTCGGATTGGGGGATCGCCACCGCAGCGGTATTCACGAAGCTGCGGTCGGTGCTCTCGACGCGAACATCGCCGTCCGCCTCGATATTGGCATTTCCGGTGACCTTCGCCGTCGTTTCCGTCAGAATGAAGTTGGCCGCAATGAACAGGCCGGACTGCGGATCGACATTGAACATGTTGCCGGACTTGCCGGTGGAGGTGATGATGCTCGAGAGGAAGCTGTCGGCTCGGACTTTCACATCCGCGCCGGAGAGGATCTGTGCGTTGTCGGTCACGACGGTGCTTGTCTCGAAGGAGACCATGCCCAGTCCCAGGGAGAAGGGGATCACGCCGCCGCCCGTGGAGGCGGTGAGGGTGTTCGCCGAGCGGGACGAGAGCACGATGCCGGCCGCATTGCGTCCGGTCGCTTCTTCGCCCCGGTAACCGGAGACGAGCTTCGCGTCGCCCGATACCAGCACCTTGGAGTGGCCGAACGAGCCGGAGACCGCCACGGGGACGATCAGGCTCAGGACGCCGTTTGTCGCATCGATGTCCACGCTCACATCGGAGGCGATCTCGATCGAGCCGCCCGCGAGGATCGTGCCGGTGACATTGATCTCGGACTCGCCGAATTTCAGCGTCACGGGGTTGAAGTCGATGCCCGCATATTTTTGGAGAATGTCCTCGCCGGGGATGAAAGCCTTGTCGAGCGTCAGCGCGGAGAGGATGCTCACGGCCTCGCTCGCTTGAACGGTGCCGATCACATCGATCTTCAGGCTGCGCGAGGCTTCGTAGAGCCCCAGCTGAATTTCGATGTTCTCTTCCTCATCCAGGTCGCTGTGCACCGCGTCGAGGTCGATCTCGGCGATCGCCGCGTCCGTGCCGCTCAGGGAAACGAGGACATTGCGTCCGGTCACTTTTCCGAGAGTGATGCTGTCGAGCGCGTCAGACGAGATCACCACGTTCAGCTGCGGGGCAATCAGCTTTGTCACCGTAAGACTGCCGGAATCGGGCGCGCCGCTCAGGTCGACCGTCAGATTGCTCAGGAACGGTTCGCCTTCGAGCACGAGGCCGGTGTCGGCTATGTCAAA
>CAZKGZ010000180.1:0-3290 GCA_964552365.1 uncultured Oscillospiraceae bacterium
GTTCGTCAACCGCGATCGGAGGCGGCTTCGGCGAGAAAGGCGGGATCTAAAAGCCGGAAGCTGCCGCGGCGGCATTCGATGATCCCCTCCTCGCGCAGGCGCGAGATCTCCCGGCTGAGGGCGCTGCGGTTCACGCCGAGAAAATCCGCGAGATCCTCGCGGCGCAGGGCGAGCGTGAAGGCATCGCTCCCGCGGTCCGCGGCGGTGTCGAGGAGGTACGCCGCGAGCCTCGAGCGCAGGGCGCGGCGCGAGAGATAGTCCGTGCGGCGGCGCAGGTGCCAGAACTTCGCCGCGATCTCCGCGAGAAGATTTTCCCGCAGGATCGCGCAGCCGGGCGCGTCGGAGGCCATGATCGTGCGGTACGGCAGAAAGAGCGCCGCCGTGTCCTGCGCGGCGATGATGTCGACCGGGCTTTTCGCGCTGCGGGAGGCCATGAGCACATCGCCCACGAGCTCGCCCGCGCCGTGTACGGCGGAGAGACTGCGCTCCCCGGCGGGGGAGAGACTCTCGGCGCGGATGCTCCCCGAGAGGATGACCGCGCACGAGGTCACCGCGTCCCCCGTGAGCCAGAGCGCCTCGCCGTGCGCAAAGCGCCGCTCCCGCGCATCGAGCTGCGAAAGAAGCGCGTCCGTCTCCGTTTCGGGCAGTCCCGCGAAGAGCGTGCAGCGCCGCAGCGCCGTCTTTTCCGTCTGCGTCATAAAAATCCTCTCCGTTTTGTTGCCGGGGCAACATACTTTTCCCTCTCACTATACTATAATGCAGACACAAAAGCAACGGAAAAGGAGCTTATTTTCATGAAGCATGCAAGAAAACTCACCGCACTGGCGCTCGCGCTGATGCTTCTCTTCACGCTCGCCGCCTGCGGCGCGCAGACCGAAACCGCAGCCGAAGCGACGGCCGAGCCGACCGAAGCACCGGTCGAAGCGACCGCCGAACCCGCCGAAGAGCCCGCCGGGACCGAAACGGCCGAAGAAGCCGAAGAGGCCGAGGCTGTCACGGTGCGCCTCGCCGCGCTCACCGGCCCCACCGCCATGGGCATGGCGAAGATCTTCTCCGACGCCGACGCCGGAGAGGCCGCGAACACCTACGAGTACACGCTCTACGGCGCGGCCGACGAGCTGACGCCGCAGATCCTGCAGGGCAATGTGGACATCGCCGCCGTCCCGCTGAACCTGGCAAGCGTCCTTTACAACAAAACCTCCGGCGGCGTGCGGCTCTGTGCCGTGGGCGTACTGGGCGTACTCTACATCACGGAGTACAACGGCGAGACCGTCACATCCCTCTCCGATCTCAAAGGCAAGACCATCTACGCCACCGGCAAGGGCAGCACGCCCGAGTATTTCCTGCGCTACCTGCTCTCCGAGAACGGCATCGACCTCGACACCGACCTGACGGTCGAGTGGAAGAGCGAGCCGAGCGAAGTCGTCGCGCTGCTCAACGCCGAGGGCTCCGGTATCGCCATGCTCCCGCAGCCGTATGTCACCGCCGCCGCGACCCAGCTGGGCGAGGGCTTCCGCGCCGTGCTGAGCCTCTCCGACGAGTGGGATGCGCTCGATAACGGCAGCCGCTGCGTCACCGCAGGCGTCATCGTCCGCGCCGAGTTCGCCGAGGAGCACCCCGAAGCGGTCGAAGCGTTCCTCGCGGAGTACGCCGCGAGCGTGGAGTGGGTCAACGCGAACCCCGCCGACGCCGGCGTCATCTGCGGCGACCTCAACATCGTGAAGGCCCCCATCGCCGAGAAGGCGATCCCGAAGTGCAATCTCGTGTGCATCACGGGCGGGGACATGGTCTCCGCCGCGACCGGCACGCTGGAGACGCTCTTTGCACTCAACCCCTCCGCCGTCGGCGGCGCACTGCCCGGCGACGACTTCTGGTACGGTGCGTAAGCGCACGGGAAAATTTCATGCGAGCGCCGCGGCGAGATTTCTTGCCGCGGCTCTTGCGCTTGCCGTGTGGCACATCGCCGCGCTCGCCGTGGGGAACGATCTGCTGCTCGTGACGCCCCTCGCGGTCGCGCGAAGGCTCTGCGAGCTCGTCGTCACGGCGGACTTTTGGGCGACGCTCGGCGCCACGTTCGTGCGCATCGTGGGCGGCTTCCTCCTCGCGCTCGCGCTCGCCTCGGTGCTCGCGAGCCTCTCCGCCGCCGTGCCGATGGCCGAAACGCTCCTGCGGCCGTATGTCGCGGTCATCAAGTCCGTGCCGGTCGCCTCGTTTATCGTGATGGCGCTCCTGTGGCTCTCCTCCCGGAGACTCGCGCTGTTCATCGCGTTCCTCATGGTGTTCCCCATATTGTACACGAATATCCTGCAGGGGCTGCGCGCCGCCGACCCCGAGCTTCTCGAAATGGCGAAGATCTTCCGCCTGCCGCTCGGCCGCCGCGTGCGGTGCATCTATCTGCCCGCCCTGCGCGCACCGCTGCTCGCGGGCTGCCGCACGGCGCTCGGCATGTGCTGGAAGGCCGGTGTCGCCGCCGAGGTCATCGGCGTGTCGGCCGGCAGCATCGGCGGCAAGCTCTATGACGCGAAGGCGTATCTCGAGATCGCCGACCTGTTCGCCTGGACGGTCGTCATCGTCGCGGTGAGCGCGGCGTTCGAGCGGCTCTTCCTGTTCGCCCTGCGCAAGGCGCTCGACGCGCTGGAAAGGAGCATCGGATGAACGACATCACGCTTCGTAATGTTTCCAAGCGCTTCGGCGACAAGATCGTGCTGGAGAATTTCTCCGCCGTGTTCCCCGCCGGGGAGACGAGCGTCCTCATGGGCGTGTCGGGCGGCGGCAAAACGACGCTCCTGCGCCTCATCCTCGGTCTCGAAACGCCGGACGGGGGCGAGATCTCGGGCGTGCCGGCGAAATGCGCGGCTGTCTTTCAGGAAGACCGCCTCTGCCCGCAGCTCACGGCGCTCGGCAACGTCCTGCTCGCCGCGGGACGAAAAAAGGAGCGGGAAGCGCGCGAACTTCTCACGCGCCTCGGCCTCGCGGAGAGCATCAACACCCCCGCCGCCGACCTCTCCGGCGGCATGCGCCGCCGCACCGCCCTCGCCCGCGCCCTGTGCTCGGAGTACGATCTCCTGGTCCTCGACGAGCCCTTCAAAGGCCTCGACGACCAAACCCGCCGCACCGCCATCGAGACCGTGCGCGAACAGACCCAAGGCAAAACAGTCCTCCTGGTAACCCACGACCCCACCGAAGCCAAAGCCTTCGGCGACAAGATCATCCAGGTCCCGCAAGGCAATTGACCGCCAAAACGACAGAATATCAAGGCTTTCCCGAATAACAGCGGGGGAGCCTTTTTT
>CAZKGZ010000181.1:0-3265 GCA_964552365.1 uncultured Oscillospiraceae bacterium
AGATCGTGGTCTTGCCCGCACCGTTTTTTCCGATCAGTCCGTAGATCTCTCCCTGTCGGACGGTCAGATCGACATCCTCCAGAACCCGATGCGAACCGTAGCTCTTTTGAATGCCTTGCAGTGAGATCATATCCATTATTTGATGCTCCTTTGCCTTGATCACGCCGTTTATTGTACCGAAAATGCCCGGTTGCCGCCACCAACTACCGCGTACATTCTGCTTTACATCGCGGTTTACACCGCTGTTTACGGCTTTTCAAGGAAATGACCCCGCTTCATTGATAAAAAGAATGCACCGCCTGCGATTCAAGCTGCAGGCGGTGCATTTTGTGATTTATGACTTTATGCCGCGTCGTCGACACTTGCGGGGGCCGGGTCGGCGGGCTCTTCGGTGGGGACGGGCGTGGGAGCGGGGGTCGCGGTGGGGGCGACGGTCGGCTCGGGCGTGGTCTCCAAATTGCCGAATACGCCGGTGTCGCTGCCGCGGTCATCGGGGTCGGTGAACTGCACGATGGGCAGATCCTCGTTGATGGCGGACATGATGCGCTTCCAGATCTGCGCGGCGGGGTTGCCGGAGAAGTACATCGGCGCGGGGGTATCGTAACCGGTCCACACGGCGGTGACATAGTAGGGCGAGAAGCCGCAGAACCAGCGGTCGCAGTTGTCGGAGGTGGTGCCGGTCTTGCCGGCCACGGGCATCTTGCCGTAGCCGAGGTAGGCTTCGTAGCCGGTGCCGTACCATGCGGCGGCCTCGAGCATTTCCGTCATGCAGCGGGCGGTGTTCGCGCTGAACACGCTGCTCGTCTTCGAACCGTTCTCGAGGACGGTGTTGCCCTCGGTGTCGGTGATGAGCGAGTAGGAGCGGGCGTAGTTCATCGTGCCGTCGTTCGGGAACACGGTGTAGGCCTGCGCCATTTCGCGCACCGTTACGCCGTTCGTGAACTGGCCGAGGGCGAGCGGCGCGTAGTCGCGGTCGGCTTCCACAAGCTCAAAGCCCATGCGCTCGGTGAGATACTCAAACGATACGCTCGGCGTGAGCTTGTCGATGATCTGCGCGGCGACGGTGTTTTTGGAGGCGATGAGCGCATCCCAGATGGTGATGATGCCCTCGTAGCTGCCGCCGTCGTTGTGCGGATACCAGTAGGTGCCGTTGAGCTGAATGTCGGGGCTGTCGTCCACGAGCGTGGATTCCGTGATGAGCCCGAGATCCATGGCCGGCCCGTACGAGGCGAGCGGCTTTATCGAAGAACCCGCCGGACGGCGCGCGTCGGTGGCGTAGTTCCAGCCGAAGTTGCGGTCCTTGGTGCCGACCGCACCGCCGATGGCCTTGATCTCGCCGGTATAGGGGTCAATGACCATGCACGCCGACTGGAGTGACTGGCTGCTGTAGTAATAGGGCTCGGGGAGAGAGTCCGTATCGGTGTATATGCCGTCCACGACGGACTGAATGTCGGGATCGACGCACGCGTAGATCTGATAGCCGCCGTGGTAGAGGAGCTGCTTGGCGGCGTCCTCGGAGAGCCCGAGCTGCGTCTGCAGATCCTCGAGCACATCCGATATGACCATCTCCACATAGTAGGAGTAGATCTCCTGCTGATAGACCTCGTTCTCGCCGCGGATGAAGTGGAGCTCGTCGTTGTCCACCTCGGCGACGGCGGAGGTGTACTCGTCGTGCGTGATGTAGCCCTGATCGTACATCTCGTAGAGAATGGTCTTCGTGCGCTTTTTGTTGTTTTCCTGGCTGGCGAACGGACTGTAGCGCGAGGGGTTGTTCGTGATGCCGATGATGCTCGCGCACTGCGCCAGCGTCAGATCACTCAGGTCTTTGCCGAAGTAGGTGTCCGCCGCCTTCGCCACACCGTATGCGCCCTCGCCGAAGTACACGACGTTGAGATACCATTCCATGATCTCTTCCTTCGTGTATTCCTTTTCGAGGTCGAGCGCGCGGAAGATCTCCACGAGCTTTCGCTGCACGGTGACATCGTCGTCGGTCGTGATGTTTTTGATGAGCTGCTGCGTGATGGTCGAGCCGCCGAAGTCGTTCTTCATGCCGAGGAACATGTTGACGAACGCGCCCGCGGTGCGGTACCAGTCCACGCCCTTGTGCTCGTAGAAGCGCTTGTCCTCAATGGCCACGGCCGCTTTCTCGAGATACTCCGGGATGTCCTCGTAGTCGACCCATACGCGGTTCTCATCCGTCTGCAGCACGGCCAGCTCCACGGCTTCGCCGTCGCTGTTGTAGGCCCAGATCGTACTCGAGAGCGAAATGGCATAGTCCGAGAGCGTGATGTTGAGGTCGGTCGTGAGGTTGTTCTTCACATAGTAGGCGAAAATGCACGCAAACAGCAGCCCGCCGAGCAGCAGCACGAGAATGACCGAGAGAACGATGCGCACCGAGAGACGGATCACGCCGCCCACGGTGTTGTATGCGATGTCGCCGACCGCCGCGGCGCGGCTTTTGCGGAACGAGAATTTCTTCTTTTTGGGCTTCTCGTCCGGCGCGGCTTCTTCCGCGGCCTTCTTCGGCTTCCTGCCCGAAGACGATTTCGCCTTCTTTTTCTTTTCCTCGGTCTTCACAGAACCGGTATCGGGCAGCGGCATCGTATCGCCGGCCGCCTCCGCCGCACCCGCATCGGGCAGCGGCATCGTGTCGCCGGACATCTCCGCGCCCGCATCGGACCGGGGAGCTTCGGCGCCGTCTTCCACAGGCGGGAAGGGCATCGTGCTCTCGGACGGGACCGGGGTATTTTTGCTGATGTTTTCTTGATCCATGGCATCCTCCGGGATAGGGGATATTTCTACTCAGTATAGCACACTTTTGAAAAATAGTGTATCCGAAATGGAAACTTTTTCCCAGGACAGTACCGAGCTTCTGTCCGTAAGACGGAAAAGCGCGGAAATTCGTTCATTTGCGAAAACCGCCGCGATGCCATGAAGCACCGCGGCGGGGGAATGTGATTTAGGGCAATACCGCATAATTCCGCAAAGCGCCGCAGACGACATTGTGCGGTGCTGCCTTAGAGAACGGCCGAGAGGAACGCCTGCGTGCGGGGGTTCTGCGGATGATCGAAGATCTCGGCGGGGGTGTTCACCTCGAGGATGGAACCGGCGTCCATGAAGATGACGCGGTTGGCGACCTCGCGGGCAAAGCCCATCTCGTGCGTGACGACGGCCATCGTCATGCCGTCCGCGGCGAGAGAGCGCATGAGATCGAGCACTTCGCCGACCATTTCGGGGTCGAGCGCGCTCGTGGGCTCGTCGAAGA
>CAZKGZ010000182.1:0-3261 GCA_964552365.1 uncultured Oscillospiraceae bacterium
TCCGTAAAACATTCGGGAGGCGGAAGCTGCATGAAGCAGGGCCGAGACACGACACTGGAAGAACGCATTCAGATCGTAAAGGATCGTCTGGCGTCCGGAAAGAATTACAGTGAGATGGCACTGAAGTACAAAGTGAGCTACTGCAAGTGGGCTCCCGCGATGTTGCGCAGCTGCTGCCCATAAAGCCAAATAAGATTTTTTCAGCGTATTAACTTGACAGTATCCCGACCTTCTGAGAGGCTTGTACTCCCCGGCTCCGGATACTGTTTGATCCCGCTCTTCTCCAAATCTGGTCAAATGCCAATACCAAATCGATAATATTTAAATTATCTACAAACGCCGGAAATCTGCCTTGCTTTGGACTATAATTCGTTTTGCTATTAATTCGTTTCACACCATAATTTATACTAAAATTTTACACTAAAAAAGCGGATACTCCCCCCAAGTTCTTTCACTTGAAAGTCATCTCTTCCTTTCGGGACGTTTTTCACAGTCCCCAGATATCACGAGACCGCATCGGCGGGGCGGGGGTTATGTTATATCGATGGTCAGGGCGTTTTCGTAGGTTTTGCCGGGGGCCAGGGAGATGATGTGGGCTTGGCGGGTGATGTCTTCTATGAAGTCCGTATGCGAGGGGAGGGAGACCCATGGCTCGATGCAGACATAGGGGGCATCGGTGTGCGGTGCGTGCCAGAAGCCGACGAACGGCATGTCGGGGAAAGCGACCGTGACGCTGTGCGCACTTCTGGCACTTTTGAGTGTTACGGTACGCGCTGTCCCGCCCAGCACAACGGCATCCAGGTCAAAGAGAGAATGCGTGAGAGGAAGGATCTTTCCGTCTTTGAGGGGAAACGCGTGCTCTGTCCCGGCAAGGCGGTACGTTGCTTCATCGAGATCCACGCGCACGGGGCTGCACGGCTCGGAGAACTCGAGCTGCCAGTCGGAAAATTCTCCGTCGCCTGCGAGGGGGACATTGAAGCCCGGATGTCCGCCGAGTCCGAAATACATGGTTTCATCACCGCGGTTTTCCACGGTGCATTTTTTTATGATGCGCGCTCCGTCCAGCCGGTAGGCGACGCGGAACGCAAAGCGGAACGGATAGACGGCCCGACGCTCTTCGCTGTCCGTAAGCACGAAAGAGGCGTTGTCCGAAGTCTGCGTTTCCGGCGCGAACTCCGTGCCGATGCAGAAGCCGTGCGTGCCCATGGGATATTCTTTCCCGTTGTATATATATTTTCCGTCGGTCAGACGGCCTACATACGGGAAGAGATTTGCATCTCTGCGTTTCCAGTAGCGTGCATCGCCCTGCCAGAGATATTCGATGCCGTCTCGGACAATGCTGTGCAGCACAGCTCCGGTGCTGTCGAGCACGACCGTCAGATGATCATTTTGAATGGTCGTAAGTGCCATAATTTTCGCTCCTTTATAGTGTATTTTTCCAAAGTGTATAAGACAGCGTAATCCGTATCTGTGAAAAATGCAATATATCTGACCCACACAAAAGGCCGCCGATGATAATAAAAATGAAAAAGTCCCCGTGTCGGATATATGGCACAGCCGCATCTTCGATGGTATAATAAAAAATAGAAAGAGTCTATGCATCTGGGAGGCAGGTATGTCGAAGCTAAGCAAGTTTTGGAGCAATTTCGCTCAGATGCCGGCGGATGTGCCCCGCGCCGGTCTCGGCCGCTGGTTCCAAATCGTTGAGGAACGATTCATGCCGATGTTCTGGGTAAATCTTGTTACGATGGGTGCACTGCTGCCGTGCTTTGCCTGCGTGTTCTTTCTCACGGAACTGTGGGACAGCCTTTCCTGGTGCGGGGCCTACGTGTTCTTCGTACTTGCGGGTCCATGCATCACGGCGCTGCACTATGTGTGCATGAAGATCGTGCGCGGCATACCCGTTTGGTGGTGGGACGACTACAAGGAATGCGTTCGCCGGGAATGGAAGAAGGCCCTGGTGCTTTCCGCTGTCGTCGGCGCGCTGTGGTCTGCCTATGTATATGCCGTGCGGCTCGTACTTGCCGTGCAGGGCGGGCTGGGAGCAATGTATGCCATGGTATTTTTGTGCAGCGGTTTTATTCTCACCGGTTTTACCGCCTTCGGATATCAGCAGCTGGCGGCGGTGGAGATCCCGTTTGCAAATGTATTGAAAAACGCATTGCTGCTCATTTTTGCCGGCAAGGGACGGTCGTTCGCGGCCGTGATGTTCGCGCTGATCCTTCTGCTTTTGTGCGCACGGTATTATCTCTACGCTTTCTTTATCCTCTTTGTCGGTGTTTATGCGCTTGCCGTTATGACATTCAGCCTCATCTTTCTTCCGGTCTTCCGGGAGTTGTTCCCGACCGAGGAGGATGAGCCGTGAAAGCAAAGCTCGAGAATTTTTGGTACTACTATAAATGGTATGTGCTGGGCGGGCTGCTCGTGCTCCTGTTGGTGTTGAATTTCATCCTGCAGAAAAAAGAATCTCCCGAGCCGGACTTTCAGATTGCACTTGTGACGGTGACGGAATTCGATGAGGATGCCCTTGCCGCCATTGCCGCGCGTGCCGAGGCAGCGCTGACGGGCGACGGCGGGGACGTCCCGAGCGTGCAGGTGAACTATTACCCCTATGATGCCGATGCGATGGCGGCGCAAGACACATCGCGCTTTATGGCATCGTCCGTGCAGCTGGCTGCGGATATTCAATATTCCGTATCGTGTGCCTATATAACCGACACGCCGGAGCTGCTGCTCGAAGCCGATGGAAGCCTTTACGCGCCGGACGGCATATCAGCGGAGGCGTTGGGGCTCGGCGCCGAATATACGGTGCTGTGCAGAGAAGAAACATGGGAGACCGTGAAGAGAATATTTATGAATTAAGGATGGTGCGGACATGAAATATGTATTGGGCGTGGATATCGGCAGCGGGTCGGTGAAGACAACGCTGCTTTCCGAGAGCGGTACGATCGCCGCAATGGCCGGATGTGAATACCCGACATATTACCCACATGTCGGATGGAGCGAGCAAAACCCGGAGGATTGGTGTGCTGCCTTTCGCACATCACTGAAGAATGTGCTGGCAAATGCCGGAGCGGAGAGCCGCGATATCGCGGCTATGTCACTCGATGCGGCAACGCACACGGCGGTACTGTTGGACCGGAACATGCAGGTCATCCGTCCGGCTATACTCTGGACGGATCAGCGAAGCGTCGAAGAGGTAAATTATCTGCGTGAAACGCAGCTGGATCTCATCATGGCGCAGACAATGAATGCGCCGAC
>CAZKGZ010000183.1:0-3244 GCA_964552365.1 uncultured Oscillospiraceae bacterium
CCCGCCCGCAGGCGGACGCTTCCTCGCATCCCCCTTGGCTCCCCTGAAAGGGGAAGACTCTCTCCGGCGGGGAGAGATGTCGGCGCAGCCGACAGAGAGAGGGGCGGAGCTGGCACCGCCGAAGGCGGTGACTGAGGGTTGTCCCGCCCGCAGGCGGACGCTTCCTCGCATCCCCCTTGGCTCCCCTGAAAGGGGAAGACTCTCTCCGGCGGAGAGAGATGTCGCCATCGGCGACAGAGAGAGGGGCGGGGCTGGCAGCGGCGCAGCCGCTGACTGAGAGGTTTCCCCGCCCGCAGGCGGCGCGTCCTCCCCCACTCTCACTTCCCAAGCGCCTTCCGCAGAAACTCCGCCTGTTCCTTTGTCAGCCCGAGCTGCAGATACCCGGAATAATCCCCCGCGGAGGCAAGGAGGGCGGCGATCTTCTGCGCGTCCTCGCGGCGTTGATCCTCCTGCTTTTCTTTTAACTTGGCAAGATTCTCGCTCTGCGTTTTTCGAGCTTCGGCATCCGACTTTTCCCTTGCGGCTTCGGCTTCGGCGATGCGCTCATCGCGGGAGGCGTAGGCGTCTGCCTCCTCGCCGAGGCGGGCTCTCGCGTTTTCCGCTACGCCCTCGCCGTAGGAATCCGCGAGACGCACGCGGGAGGATTCCGTCACGCCGCCGGTGAGGCCCTGCGCGGCGAGACGCTGCGCGATGGTGCGAAGATTCTCCATGTACTCGCGGTAGAGGGCGCGGTCGGTGCTGCGGTAGGAATCCCGGATGCGCTCCACGGCGTTCTGCGCGTCCCGCTCGGCGCTCTCCGCAGTGCGCTTCGCCGCACGCTCATTGTCCGCAAGGGCGCTCTCGTATTCCCCCGCATAGTATTTCTCCATGATGTCCGCATAGGACGGCGTGCTCTCGCTGCCCGCGGTGCTCTCGCCTGTCGGCGCATCGCTCGCGGCGGCGGCATAGCTTCCCGCGCGGGTCTTTTTCTTTTTGCGCGCCGCGTCGGTCGTGCGGCCGCTCAGCGAAGCGGCGGCGTCGGTATAGGTGAATGTCTCCTTTTTCATTTGCTCTCCCCTTTCGTTTTCTCCTGATATTTCACGCATTTCTTATTGCGGCACACCCATACGGTGCGCGTTTGGCGCATCATCTCGATGCCGCAGACCGGACACTTCATACTGCCGTCACCTCCTCCGGCGCGAACCGCTCGCGCCAGGCGCGGACGATCTCCTGCCGCCCGGGGATGTCGAGAATGTCGAGCTCGGCGGCGAAAATGCGCCAGTTTTCCGCCGTGATGTTCGCCCTCGTGAGCGCATCGAGCGCGGCGAGCGTTGTCTGCCGGTCGTGCCGCACGCCGTCCGAGGCCGTCACGGTGATGTCCACGCGCGGGAAAAAGACCCGCTCGGGGCGCAGCACCTCGCCCGAGAGCCCCCGCACGGCGGGGAGGGTGCGCGCGAAGGCGGCGCTGTTGTACACCATCCGCTCGCCCGGGGCGTCCGAGCCGTCCGGCGCGCCGAGATACAGGAGGCGGTCCTCGTCGTAGAACTCCAGCGCGAGCCAGTCGAGAAGCTCATAGAGCCGCTCGAAGCCCGCATTGCGGTCGGCGCGCTTGATGTCGGACTGCTCGCGCGCGTCGGAGCGCAGCATGGAGAGCGCGCTCGCGGTCGTCTCGCGCACGGTCTCGCGGCCGAGATTCGAGTCATAATTGCGGCTCGCCCGCTCGATCTGCTCCTTGAGCCAGGTGATGTCCGCCGAGGCGCGGCTCATCGGCTGCAGCCCGCCGAGGCGCTGCACGCCGCCCATGCGTCCGGCCTTGAGATGCACCACCGCGCCCGGCTCGTTCGTAAGCTCCTCGCCGTCGGCGAGCGCGCCGTCCTCCACGAGGAGCATGTCGTTGGCGAGGAACGCATCGCTCAAAAGTGCCGAGGCGAGCTTCCGGTCGGCGGCGTCCACGAGGTCGAGCACCGCGAAGAGCTCGCTCTTGTTCCAGAAGCGGTTCTCGTCCTGAATGCGCCAGTAGTGCACGAACGGAAAGAGCCGGTTCTGCCCGCCGGTGCGCCGCCAGTAGTTCGGGATATACCGCAGCTCATGGCCGCCCGCGAGCACGGAGCACGCCACCGCGCCCGCCGGGACGATCTCGCCGTCGGGCAGCACGGTCTCGCACGGCTGGCGGAACCAGTGCTCGAGGATCTGCACGGTGTCGTCCTCCTCGTTGAGCGCGCTCGTCATGTCGAAGAGGCCGTCGCGCGAAACATAGTCCCCGCCGAGGAACTCCTCCGCCGTGAGGCCGAGTGAGAGTAGCTCCCCGCGGAACACCTGCGCAAAGCGCACCTTGTGCATGCGGTACACATAGTCTGTGTACTGCCCGTCCTGCAGACTGCCGCCGCGCACCGAGGGGTCGGGGTACATGGCCTCCACCGGCACATCGCTCACGCGGATGTCGCCCACGGCGTCGCCGCAGACCATGTCCTCGTCCCAGTACGCCTTCCAGAACGCATCGCCGAGCTTCAGGAGCCGCCGCTCGTTGCGCGTATTCTTGTCCGCGAGGCGGTTGTTCTCGATGATGTAGCGCACGGCGAACTCGCGGCGGCGCGCCATGGCGCTGTCCATGTCGTCATCGCGCCCGCGAAACTCCGGCTGCGGCACGGTCGGCTCGATCTGGCTCTCCACGAGGATGTACGGATCCGGCAGACTCGCCGGGAGCCATGGCAGCTCGTTCTCGCGGCAGAACTCCGTGAGGGCGCGCGTGGTGTCGTGGAGGCCGTTATAGTAGTCGTTGCAGCGCTCCCACTCGACCTCCGCCGCCGTGCGGGCGTTCTTCGCGCGGCGGAAAAGCTCGTCCGCCGTCCGCTCACGCGCTGTGCGGTCGGAATAGTCGTAGCCGCGCACGCTCTCCGCGCTCTCTTCTCTCTTTCCTCTCCGCATGTCAGCCTCCCAGCAGGCGGTTCACCTCGCCCTGCACGATGCCGTAGAAATACTCCCCGAGCGAGGCTTTGCGCGCGGCACCGTTGCCCCACTTTCCCGCGATGACCTCGCGCGCCACATCGGCGATGCGGATCACCCCGGCATTTTCGTCGGCGGTGCCCTCCTCCGCAGGCGTCTCGCTCTCCCCCGCCACCTCGTCCGCAAAAGCGGCATAGTCCGGCACGCCGAAGCCGCGGATGTACCGCGCGTTCACCGCGAGAGTCCGCTCCTTTACGGCGTTGTCGCAGTTGCCCTCGACCACGGTCATCGAAGCTCCGTCACACGCCGTGACGATGCCGAC
>CAZKGZ010000184.1:0-3233 GCA_964552365.1 uncultured Oscillospiraceae bacterium
GTCGATTTGCCGTATTCGTTCGGTGCTTCGATGATATTGAGTCCCGGCTGCAGCTCGAGCGTGCGGTTTTGCAGCACGCCGAAGCTTGCCGTCATTTTGCGGATGATCAAAGCCGCACCTCCCATCCCTCAAGCGCGGCGATGCCGTAGCGCACCGCGCGCAGCAGGCTCTGCTTTTCCTCCTCCGTGGGGGCGGCATCGATGCGCTGCTGCATGCGGCGGAGGAACCGCCCGGCGAGCGTGTCCTCCTCGGCTCGCGCGAAAAGATCGCGCGGCGGGCGCGTCTCGTCCGCGATCGTGAGGGCGAAGAAATCGTTGTCAAGCGATTGGTGCAGATAGGCGATGTCCGGCGCGGCCGCACACTCGCCCGTGAGCGTGATCTTATAGATATCGCGCGCGGTATTCTCGGGCAGCATTGCGCGGATGGACGCGAGGGCGTCCTCCCCCGCCGGCACTTCGAGCTTTTCATAGCGGCGCGAGGATGTCACGACGAAGCGCGCCGCGCACTTGGTGTCCTCGAGGTCGATCTGCAGTATGCCCTTTTCGCCGCATTCATCGAAGCCGCGCCCCTCGGGGCAGCCCGGCCACGCATAGCAGCACCGCCCGGTGCGGCGAAGGCCGCTGCCGGTGTGGATATGGCCGAGGGCGGCATACGAAAAGCCGCTTTGCGCGAGTTCCTGCTCCGTGACGGGGCAGTAGGGCGAGCCGGAGCGGCCCAGTTCCGCGTGCAGGACGAGGATATTCTTGATGCCCGGCTCCTTCGGCGCGCGAAAGCCGGAGAGCAGCGGCGGGCACGAGGTGTCCGTATAGCCCGCGCCCCACACGCGCACGCCGAGCGAGGGCAGCTCGATGCATTCGAGCTGCGGCTTCGTGAAAATATGCACATTTTCCGGGAACCCGATGCGCGCATACGGCGAGCGGCGGGTATAGCGGTCGTGGTTGCCCGGCGCGATGAACACGGGGATATCCAGCGAGGCGAGCGCGGCGCGCAGCGCCTCCCCCGTTTCGGTGTAGGCCGAGGTGCTGTCGAAAAGGTCGCCCGCGAGCAGGAGGAGATCCGCCTTGCGCTTTTTCGTTTCCGTCACGATGCGCCCGAGCAGCTCGCGCTGTTCGCTGCGGCGCACCGCCGCCTTCTCCGCATCGAGCCCCTCAAAGGGGGAGTCGAGATGCAGGTCGGCGGCATGGATCATGCGTACGCTCATTGCAGCCGCACGGCTTCGACAGCCGTGCACGCGCCCGTTTCCGTGTCCACGGTGAAGATGGCGCCTTCGAGCTTTCCGGGACCCTTTGCCTGCTCATAGCGGCGCGGCGGGTCGCCGAGGAATTTATGAATGGACTGCTCCGGCGCGATGCCGAGCACCGATTCCGAGGGACCCGTCATGCCGAGGTCGGAGATGTACCCCGTGCCGCGCGGCAGGATGCGCGCATCCGAGGTCTGCACATGGGTGTGCGTGCCCCAGACCGCGGAGACGCGGCCATCGAGGAACCAGCCCATGGCGAGCTTTTCGCTCGTCGCCTCGGCGTGCATATCCACGAGCACCATGCGCGTCTGATTGTCCGCGAGGAGCGAATCGACGAGCGGAAAGGGGTTGTCCGTGTTCGGGTCGAGAGAGAAGCGCCCGAGGAGGTTGATGACGCGGATGGGGCCGAAGGGTGTCGTGAATGTCGCATCGCCGCGGCCCGGGCACTGGGGAGCGAAGTTCGCCGGGCGCAGGATGCGCGCCTTTTCGTCGAGATAGGGCTGCAGCTCCCAGCGTGTCCACGTGTGGTTGCCGAGCGTCACGACATCCGCGCCCGCTTCCAGAATGGCGTCCGCCTGTGCGGGCGTTACGCCGACAACATTCGCGTTTTCGCCGTTGATGACGGTGAACGAAATGCCCTTGAGCTTTTTATACGCCTTGAGATGCTCCTTAAGGTAGGCGATGCCGGTCTGTCCGACGACATCGCCCACGGCGAGAATGTTGATGGTCATGGTTGGGGATCCTCCGATCCGTTCGTGTTTTCGCTTTCGTTTTCTCCCGCACGGCGGGCGCGGCGCTCCTCTTCCGCGCGCTCGGCTGCCTCGTCCACGGCAGTGTCATCGCCCACGGAGTTGAAGATATGGAAGACGCCGCTCGAGTTCAGATCCATGATGATGGCCGCCGCGATGGGCAGGCCGAAGAGTCCGATGAGGCCGCCGAACAGCTTGGATCCGGCATACATGCACGTGAGCGTGACGATGGGGCGCAGACCGACGTGCTTGCCGACGATCTTCGGCTCGATGACCTGACGGGCGCACACGACGACCACATAGATGATGAAGAGGCCGAGGCCGCGTCCGAGCTTGCCGGTGAGCATCGTGATGACCGCCCACGGCATGAGGATCATGCCGCTGCCGACGATGGGGAGCGCATCGAAAATGCCGATGAGCACGGCGATGAGCAGCGGATGCTTGACGCCGACGATGAGAAGGCCGATCGTGATCTCCGTTACGGTGATGCAGAAGATGATGGCGTAGGACTTGATGAACTGCCAGATCATTTCGAGGAACGAGTCCTTCACGTTCACCGCCACGCGCAGCGTCTTTTCCGGCAGGTTCTTCGTGACGAAGAGCTTGATGCGGTCGAAGTCCACGGAGATGAACACCGTTGCAATGAGGCAGATGATGGCCTTGAGCAGGATGTTCGGGAGCTTCGAGGCAACGCCGGTGATGCCGCTGATGATGGTGCCGGAGAGGCTCGTCACGGTGCTGCCGATGCTCGATATCAGATTCGGCAGAGCCGATTCGATGGCATCGACGACGGACACATCGAACCGCTCGGCGAATACGAGGATGCGGTTATAGAGATCGGTGAGTCCGGGGAGAACGCTCTCCTCGTAGAAAGTCGGCGCATACGACACGAAGTCCACGACGGTGTCCGCAAGCTCTATGACGATGAGCGTCAAGAGTCCGCCGACCACGATGAACAGCACCAGCGCGCTGATGACGCCCGCCACGTTGCGGTTCATGCGGAACTTTCGTTTAACGAGCACCTTTTTGCCGTTTCTGCGGACATAGCGCGTTTTCGCACTCAGGGCGCGCGAGATCGGACGCACGACCGCCGCGAACACGAAGCCGAGGAAGATCGGCATCAGGAGGTTGATGAGATACTTGAATACGAGGAAGATGATCGCCACGATCACCGCCCAGTACGCAATGTTGATGAGAAATTTTACGCGGGGATTTGTCTGTGTATTTTCCATAAGCGGCACTCC
>CAZKGZ010000185.1:0-3186 GCA_964552365.1 uncultured Oscillospiraceae bacterium
GAGATCGAGGACATCATCGGCATCCCCGCCATGGACGCGCCGGAGATCTCCGCGAAGAACGGCATCAATGTGGAGTCCGTGCCCGAGTACATCGTAAAGCATGTGCCCGCGCCGAACGGCGACCCGAACGCCCCGCTCAAGGCGCTCGTGTTCGACAGCCAGTACGACACCTACCGCGGCGTCATCGTCCTCATCCGCGTGGAGGACGGCATCCTGCACCGCGACGATGTGATCCGCCTCATGGCGACCGGCGCGGAGTATAAGGTCGTCGAGGTCGGGCATCTGCGCCCGATGGGGCTTGACCCCTGCGATGAGCTCGCCGCCGGCGACGTCGGCTACTTCACCGCGAGCATCAAGAATGTCGAAGACACCCGCGTGGGCGACACCGTCACCGGCAGCACGCGCCCGTGCGCCGAAGCGCTCCCCGGCTACCGTCCGGCGCGCAGCATGGTCTACTGCGGCATCTACACCGAGGACGGCTCCAAGTTCCCGGATCTGCGCGATGCGCTCGAAAAGCTCAAGCTCAACGACGCCTCGCTCTCGTTCGAGCCGGAAACATCCATCGCCCTCGGCTACGGCTTCCGCTGCGGCTTCCTCGGTATGCTCCACATGGAGGTCATTCAGGAACGCCTCGAGCGCGAGTTCGATCTCGACCTCGTCACCACGCTCCCCTCGGTCATCTACGAGGTGAAGAAGACGGACGGCACGACCGTGTTCGTCGACAACCCGCACAACTACCCCGACCCCGCGACGATCGCCGAGTCGCTCGAGCCGTTCGTAAAGGTGACCATCATCACGCCGAACGAGTTCGTCGGCAACATCATGCCGCTCTGCCAGGACCGGCGCGGCGTCTATAAAAACATGCAGTATCTCGACCAGCGGCTCGTGGAAATGCATTACGAAATGCCGCTCAACGAGATCATCTACGACTTTTTCGACACGCTCAAAGCGAAAACGAAGGGCTACGCCTCGCTCGACTACGAGCTTTCGGAGTATGTGCCGAGCGACCTCGTGAAGGTCGACATGCTCCTGAACGGCGATCAGGTGGACGCGCTCAGCTTCATCGCACACCGCGACAAGGCCTACGGCCGCGCGCGCAAGCTGTGCGAAAAGCTCCGCGACAACATCCCCCGCCAGCTCTTCGAGGTGCCCGTGCAGGCGGCCATCGGCGGCAAGATCATCGCCCGCGAAACGGTGCGCGCCATGCGCAAGGACGTCCTCGCCAAATGCTACGGCGGCGACATCACCCGCAAGAAAAAGCTCCTCGAAAAGCAAAAAGAAGGCAAAAAGAAAATGCGCCAGCTGGGAACCGTCCAGATCCCGACAGAAGCATTCCTCGCCGTGCTCAAGCTGGACGAATAAAAGATACCAAACGAATCACGCCGCCCTCCCGGAACCGATCCGGGAGGGCGGCGCAGTTTTTTGTTGACAGGATCCCCGATATGCCGCATAATAAAAGGTACGCAGAAAGGCAACCTTTCGGCGATTTTGGAGGCGAGGAAAGCAAATGGACTACTGCGAACTTGTAAAATCGACTGTCCTCCCGATGGATGAGGAAATATTCCGCTCTTTTCGGAGTATGCTCGTCGGGGAATACATCACCTTTTCCGTTCTGTCCGGGGAGGAGATCACCAGGGCGGCACTGGCGGAGAAGCTGTGCGACTACTTTGAAAAGCTCGAGATGAAAACATCCAAAGCGTTCGACCGCCATCTGGACGAGTATCTCGATGACCTTGAGAAGATCGTCGAGCCGTATGTGAATGTCGCTCCGGCCCTTGCTCTGCCGAATCCTCTGCAGCCGAAAAAGGACGCGCCGGAGGAGCCGCCGTCCAGAGCGAAAAAGTATTTCGACAAAGCGGAAAAGCTCAAAAACATCCGCTCGCTCACCGTGACGCAGCTGCAGGACTATTCGCGCATCATGCTCTGCCTGTATGCGGCGATCCTCCGCAGCGAGCATAAGCACATCACCAATTTCGACTTTGCCGCTTCGAGCCTGCAGCCCGAGGAGATCATCGACGCCATGAAGAGCGAGCAGACGGAGATTTTGAAATTCCGGAAAAAGCTCTTCGATATCAAGGAGCTCTACTGCTCAGACACCTGCACGCTCATTCTGACTGTTCTCATGCTGTGGAAGATCCGGGATGACCAGGTACGGGGAGGGAAACAAGGATGAAAATGCCCAATGCTTTGCTAAATGTTGACCAGCTTCGTCCGCTTGTCAACATCAAAGACAAGAAACCGATACTTGAGATAATACTGCGTGATGAAAATCAGCGCTTCAAGGAAATCGTCGAATTTACATTTAACGATAAGACATCCGAAGAAAAGAAAAACCTTGCTGAAGTCCTGCATCGGATCACGCATCAGAGCGACAAAGAATTGGATCTTTGCGATAAAAATCTTCAGGATCTCTTCGACCTCAAGAACATCCAATCGATTTCGACGGTTATGGGGGCTGCGAATCTCTGTGCGACCGTCGTGGGTTTTGCCGTCATGTATAAAAAGCTGGACAACATGACCGACAAGCTCACGCAGCAAATCGAAAAGGTGCAGGAGCAGCTCAAAAAGGGACAGGACATCAATGTCAAAAGCGAGTTCCGGAAAGCGATCTCCGACCACGCCGATATGCTCGACTGCCAGAAGAAGCAGCGCCCCTATTCCGAGGAGAAGCTGCGTGAGCTCGTAGACCGTGAGTACAATGTCCTCGTGCTGCTCATCGATGTCCTGAAGCAGGATCTCGTCTCCGACCGCGAAACCATGCTGGTGTCGGTATTCTCGCTGCTTTCCATGCTGACCGTATCGCTGCAGCGGTTTGACGAAACATATTACTACGCCAACCGCGAAGTGCTCGCCGACAAAAATGTGTGGCACACTGCGCACGATAAATGGATGGGCGTGTACGACACGCTCTCCGAAGAATGGTTTACGGAGATGCTGCAGGACTACGGCATTTTCGATGCGAAGCTGACCACGCAGCAGACGGACGCTTACTATACCGACCTGCTCGAGCAGATACGCAGCCAGCGGCAGGCCGTCGAGGGCAATCAGGAGCTCATCCTGCAGCTCGAGAGTGAAGAAGACCTGCGTGCCGTCCGCGAATATATCGAGCGCGCCGTGCAGAAGGAAGTCGACGCCTTCCAATCTCTTCTCGAGCAAAACGGCGTCCCCCTCGCCCAACCCCAACCC
>CAZKGZ010000186.1:0-3180 GCA_964552365.1 uncultured Oscillospiraceae bacterium
GGCGTTTATGGTGCCGGCGCTCGTTATGGCGCTTGTGCGCGGAGAGTGCGGCGCGGCGTTCGGCTTCGGCGCAGCCATACTTCTGACGCTCCTGTTGGCAGCGCTCTCGAGGTGCGTCCGCGCAAAACGGCGCGAGTATTATGCACGCGAAGGGTTCGTTACCGTCGGACTTTCGTGGATACTGCTCTCCGCGCTCGGGGCGCTGCCGTTTTATCTGAGCGGTGCGGTGCCCTCTTATATCGATGCGTTTTTCGAGACGGTCTCGGGCTTCACGACCACGGGCGCAAGCATTCTGCCCGATGTGGAAGCGCTCCCTAAGAGTCTTCTCTACTGGCGAAGCTTTACGGTATGGCTCGGCGGCATGGGCGTTCTGGTGTTCGTTCTCGCCGTAAGCCCCATGTCGGCGGGCGACAGCGGCGATACGCTCCATCTGCTCCGCGCGGAATCGCCGGGCGTGAATGTCGGAAAGCTCGTCCCGCGCATGCGGCGGAGCACTTCGATCCTCTACCTTATTTATATTGCGATGACCGTTCTGATGTTCGTGATGCTCGTATTCGATATGCCGGTGTTTGATGCACTCACCACGGCATTCGCCACAGCCGGTACCGGCGGCTTTTCCATCCGCAACGCGGGAATGGGCGTATACAGCACCTATTCGCAGACCGTCATCACGGTTTTCATGATCCTCTTTTCCATCAACTTCACGCTCTACTATCTCGTGCTGATCGGGCGGGTGCGGCAGGCGCTCCGGAGCGAGGAGCTGTGGGGATTTCTCGGTATATTGTTCCTCGCGTCGCTTGCGATCGCCGTGAATATTCTGCCGATTTTCGGCTCGTTCGGCGCATCGTTCCATCAGGCCGTCTTCACTGCAGCTTCCATGATGAGCACGGCGGGCTTTGCCATTTCGGACTTCAATCTCTGGCCGTGGTTTTCGCAGACGGTGCTCATCCTTTTGATGTTTGTCGGCGCGTGTGCGGGGTCTACGGGCGGCGGCATCAAGATCGTTCGCATCCTCATTGCCGCGAAGCTCGCCCGCCGCGGCATACAGCGCGCCATCCACCCGCAGCAGATCCG
The DNA here is from genome assembly GCA_964552365.1 of uncultured Oscillospiraceae bacterium. Lineage (GTDB taxonomy): Bacteria > Bacillota > Clostridia > Oscillospirales > Oscillospiraceae > Apopatocola. The sequence goes on from CAZKGZ010000186.1 coordinate 1,075, forward strand.
CTGCCTGCATATGGACGGCGAAGCGCTCGACGAAGATACCTGTCAGTCCGTGTCGGCGTTTCTGCTCGTATATGTACTGCTGTTTGCGGCGCTGGTGCTGCTCCTCGCGCTCGACGGGCTTGATTTTGTCACGACATTCTCCGCCGCAGCGAGCTGCTTTAATAATGTCGGCCCCGGCCTCGGGCTTGCCGGCCCCATGTCCAACTACGGCTGCTTCTCCCCTTTCGGCAAGCTGCTTCTCTCCTTCGCCATGCTGTTCGGCCGACTGGAGCTCTACCCCATGCTGTTTCTTTTCATCCCCTCCGTATGGAGAAAATAAAATAAGATACGCCGTCTGTCATCGTTGAAAAGCCCTGACAGACGGTTTTCTTTGCGCCGAATTTCTCCGTGCCTCTCGATTTGCCGTCATTAAGGCTTGCACAAGAGGCGGTTAGTGTGTATAATAAGCTCTGTAGAAATATGGGCAGCCTATGACCGCTGCGGAACAGGAGTCACACTATGAAAGTTACATTCCTGGGCGCGACCCATGAAGTTACCGGAAGCTGCACCCTTCTGGAGTGCGGCAGCAGCCGCGGTCTTGTGGACTGCGGCATGGAACAGGGCAAAGACATTTTCGAGAACCAGAAGCTGCCGGTGGCGGCGGGCGAGGTCGACTTTGTTCTTCTCACCCACGCGCACATCGACCACTCCGGCAATCTGCCGCTCCTTTTCAAGAACGGCTTTGACGGTCCCATTTACGCCACGCGCGAAACGTGCGACCTGTGCCGCATCATGCTGCGCGACTGCGCACACATTCAGGAGAGCGAAGCGGAATGGCGCAACCGCAAGAGCAAGCGCTCCGGCGGCGTCGGCTACGAGCCGGTCTACACGATGGCGGACGCCGAGGCGGCGATCGCGCACCTGCGCCCCGTGAGCTACCATGAGCTCATTCAGGTGAGCGAGAATTTCAATGTGCGCTTCAGCGATGTGTGCCATCTGCTCGGCAGCGCGTGCATCGAGGTCTTTATGACCGAGGGCGACGTGAGCCGCAAAATGGTATTCAGCGGCGATATCGGCAACATCAATCAGCCGATCCTCCGGAACATACCGGAAACGGTCGCGGAAGCGGATTATGTGATGATCGAATCCACCTACGGCGACCGTCTGCATGACCGCCACATTCCGCCGGTGAAAATGCTCGCCGACTACATTCAGCGCACGCTCGACCGCGGCGGCAACCTTGTGATCCCGTCGTTCGCCGTGGGACGCACGCAGGAGATGCTCTACTTCATCCGCGAGATCAAGGAAAAGAAAATGGTCACCGGTCACGACGGCTTCCCCGTGTATGTGGACAGCCCCATGGCAAACGAGGCGACCGCCATTTATCTCCAGTGCGGGCATGACTGTCTCAACGAGGAGACCCGCGCGCTCGTGGAGGCCGGCATCAACCCCATCTGGACGGACGACATCCGCATTTCCGTATCGAGTGAGGATTCCAAAGCCATCAACGAAAATCCCGAGCCGAAAGTCATTCTCTCGGCGAGCGGCATGTGCGAGGCGGGCCGCATCCGCCATCATCTCAAGCACAACCTCTGGCGTGCCGAAAGCACGGTGCTCTTCGTCGGCTATCAGTCCGAAGGGACGCTCGGCCGCAAGCTCTATGAGGGTGAGAAGCGCGTGAAGCTCTTCGGCGAGGACATTCAGGTGAACTGCGAGATCGGTTTCCTCCCCGGCAAGAGCGGCCACGGCGACCGTGACGGTCTGACGGCGTGGCTCGCGGGCTTTGAGAAGAAGCCGAAGCTCGTGTTCGTGAACCATGGCGAGGACGCCGTGACGGATTCGTTTGCGAAGTACCTCGAGACCGAGCACGGCTACAAGGCGTTTGCGCCATACAGCGGCACGGTGTTCGATCTCGCGGCGGAGAAATTCCTTGCCTGCCCCGAGGGCGTACCGATAAAGAAAACGACAGCGGGCGGCGCCGAGGCGAGCGGGCTATATCAGAAGCTGCTCGCGGCGGGAGAAGAGCTTCTCTCCCTCATCCGCGCGAGCCGCGGCAAGCCGAACAAGACGCTCAAGCACTTCCTTGCGGATGTGCAGGAGATCACGAAAAAATATCGCTGAGATACA
>CAZKGZ010000187.1:0-3166 GCA_964552365.1 uncultured Oscillospiraceae bacterium
AAAAACGAAGAACAAAACCAATAAACGCAACGATCCCGCAGAAGCTTTTCGGGCTCCTGCGGGATCTCTTTATGTTTTTATGTTTCGTTCATTCGTCGGCCTGGTGATAGCTGCCGAAGAACCGCTCGAGGCGGCTGCCGGCTTCCTTGAGGTCGACAAGGTCGGGGAGATAGACGATGCGGAAGTGGTCGGGCTCGCTCCAGTGGAAGCCCGTGCCGGCGGTGACGAGGATCTTCTCCTCCTTGAGGAGGTCGAGCGCCATCTGCTCATCGCTGTGGATGTTGAAGCGCTTCGTGTCCACCTTCGGGAAGATGTAGAACGCCGCTTTCGGCTTCACGGCGCTCACGCCGGGGATGGAGTTCAAAATGTTCCAGATGAGCTCGCGCTGCTCGTACATACGGCCGCCCGGGCAGAGGTACTCGTCCACGCTCTGGTAGCCGCCGAGAGAGGTCTGAATGATGCTCTGCGCCGGAACGTTGGAGCAAAGGCGCATTTTGGCGAGCAGGTTGAGGCCGGCGATGTAGCCCTGCGCGTGGGACTTGTCGCCCGCGAGGCACACCCAGCCGCAGCGGAAGCCCGCGACGCGGTGGGACTTGGAAAGACCGTTGAAGCAGAGCGTGAGAAGATCCGGTGCGAGGGACGCGAGCGCGATGTGCTCCGGCTCGCCCTGCATGACGAGGCGGTCGTAGATCTCGTCGGCGAAGAGGATGAGGTCGTTCTCACGCGCGACCTGCACGATCTGCTCGAGGATCTCCTTCGGATAGAGAGCGCCGGTCGGGTTGTTGGGGTTGATGACAACGATGCCCTTCGTGCGCGGCGTTACCTTGGAGCGGAGGTCGTTGATGTCGGGGTACCAGTCCTGCTGCTCATCGCACACATAGTGCACGGCCGTGCCGCCCGAGAGCGTGATGGCCGCCGTCCACAGCGGGTAGTCGGGCGAGGGAACGAGGATCTCGTCGCCGTCGTCGAGGAGGCCCTGCATGGTGAGCGTGATGAGCTCGCTCACGCCGTTGCCGGTGAAGATGTCGTCGATGCCGACATTGGGGATGCCCTTGAGCTGGCAGTACTGCATGATGGCCTTGCGGGCGGAGAACAGGCCGCGGGAATCCGAGTAGCCCTCGCAGTTGCGCAGGTTATAGATGAGGTCGAGGATGACCTCGTCCGGCGCGGAGAATCCGAACGGCGCGGGGTTGCCGATGTTGAGCTTCAGGATCTTGGCGCCGCGCTTTTCCATCTGCAGGGCCTCGTCCATTACGGGGCCGCGAATATCGTAACAAACGTTGTCCAGTTTCTTGGACTGCTCGTAATTTTTCTTTTCCATGATGCTTCTCCTTTGACAAACAAAATAAAAACGCCCCGAACCCCTAAGGGTTCAGGGCGGAATATACTTCCGTGTTACCACCTGAATTCGGACGATGCGTCCGCACTCTGCCCGGTACGATGATACCGGCTCTCTTCATAACGGTGAGACTCCGTTCGGGCATTTTCTCCCGACCGCTCGGGGACGGCTTCCGAACTGCGTACATCAAGGCTTGCACCGACCGCCTTTTCTCTGCATGTACCCGGGGTTCGTACTCTTTCCCTTCAATGCGTTTCCTATTGGATGAACAGTTGAAGAATACCACGCATTGCAGATATTGTCAAGGAGAAAAAATTTTTTGAGTTTTTTTCAAAAAGTTCAGGTTTTTTTCAGTTCGATGGTATAAGATAAGAGCAGAATGAAAAAATCTAAAAGGCAAGGTGACATTCATGAAAATTCTCATTATCGAAGACGAAAAACTGCTGGCCGATTCCCTGAAAACACTGCTCGAAACCAAGGGATTCGATGTGGAAGCCGTGTACGACGGCGTGACCGGCGCGGAGTATGCCGAGCTCGGCGTTTACGATCTGCTGATCCTCGATGTGATGATGCCGGGTATGGACGGCTATCAGGTCGCGCGCGCCGTGCGTGCCAAGCGCTGCGCCGTGCCCATTCTGATGCTCACCGCGCGCTCGGGACTCGAAGACCGCATTGAAGGACTCAATGCCGGTGCCGACTACTATCTCACGAAGCCCTTTGATACGCGCGAGCTGCTCGCGTGCATCAACGCGCTGCTGCGCCGTCAGGGCGGTCAGGTCGACACGCTGGTGTTCGGCAACACGGAGCTCGATCTCGCGTCCGGCTCGCTCTGCTGCGGCGAGAAGACCGTGCGTCTGTCCGCCAGAGAGTTCGATGTGATGCGTCTGCTCCTCCAGTCCGGCAACAACAATCTCTCCAAGGAGATCCTGCTCTCCCGCGTGTGGGGCATGAACTCGAACGCGATGGAAAACAGCGTCGAGGTGTATGTGGCGTTCCTTCGCAAGAAGCTCGCGAGCATCGGCTCGAACATCCGCATTGAATCCATCCGCAAGCTCGGCTATCACCTGGAGGTGGGCGAGACTTGCTGAAACGGCTTCGTCTCCGCTTTGTCGCCATCAACATGGCGTTCGTGCTCGCCATTCTCTGCGTGACCTTTACGGTGCTCATCGGCAACACGGTCACAAGTCTCCGGCGCGAAACGTCCGATATGCTCACGGCTGTGGCCGCCAATCCCCTCGAGCTCAACTGGCCGGACACATCCTCGCGTCTCCCCTACTTCATCGTGCGCATTTCGCCGCAGGGCAGCGTGCGCGTGAGCGGCTCGAGCTATCTCGATCTGAACGATTCCGAGGTGCTCGCCGGGGTCATAACCGCCGCGCTCGACAGCGGGGACACGGAGGGCATCCTCAGCAGCTACTCGCTGCGGTATCTGCGCACCTCGCAGTTCGGCAATGAGTACATCATCTTTGCCGACATCTCCAGCGCGAGCACTACCGTGAAGAACCTCATACGAAACTGCGTCATCATCGGGCTTAGTGCCACGGCGCTCTTTTTCGCCGTGAGCTTTCTTCTGGCGCGCTGGGCGGTGAAGCCCGTGGATAAGGCGTGGACGCAGCAGAAGCAGTTTATTTCCGACGCTTCGCACGAGCTCAAAACGCCGCTCACGGTCATCCTCACGAACGCCGAGATGCTCAAGGATCCCTCGTTCGGCGAGGCGGAGCGCGAGCGCTTTACGGACAGCATCCTCACGATGTCCAACCAGATGCGCGGCCTCGTGGAGAGCCTTCTCGAGCTGGCGCGCGTCGATAACGGTGCGGTGCAAAAGTC
>CAZKGZ010000188.1:0-3161 GCA_964552365.1 uncultured Oscillospiraceae bacterium
ATGAATTGCTATTTACGAAACGGACGAAATGTGATAATCTGATATATAAGGAAATTTATGCTTTGATATCACAGAGACTGCGCCGACGATGCAGACGGCGTTGTGCCGCCTTTTATATGCCTTCGAAAATGCCGCAGGGGAGGGGTTTATTTTGGCCGGGGAATTCGGGAAAGATTTGCCTTGGGAGAAGATCTGCCGCTTTCTGTTTGAGTGCGGGAGCATACGAGATCCGCGCAGCTTCTGCATCGAAGTCGCCTCGCGCCTGCCGGAACTTGTGAAACTCTCGCAGATCTATGTGTACTTCTTTGACGGCAACGGCCGCAGCACCGACCAGTACACCATCGGCGTGGACCGAAAGTGGCTGGCGGAATACATGGACTACTATTCCTATGTCGAAAACCGGAAATACAGCATCAATCTGGACCGGTATCCGAAGCTGGACATCGACGATCCCTCCACGTTCCTCGGCGTCCGCAACTGGCTGACATCGCCGGCCGATGAATTCCGCACGGAGTATATCGAGAAAATCGGGATCACGCACACGGTGAGCTTCGCCCTGCGCGATGCCGGAGATGCGGTGCGCGCCGCGTTCATGCTCGATAAGAAGGACGGTGTGGGATTTTCGGAAACGGAGTTCGGCATTCTTCGCGTCATCGTACCGCAGCTCTACAATCTCCACATGAACCTATATGCCGGCCATACGAAGCGGCAGAAGATCTATCAGATCAGCTGGGAATACACCAACCTCACCGAGCGGGAGATCGAAGTGGCCGACCTGCTGTGCAAGGGCATCAAGCCCGCCAACATCAGCAAGCGGCTGAACATCGCCAAATCCACCACCGACAAGCACATCGCCCACATCTACGAAAAGATGAACGTCGCCAACTGTCAGGAGCTGCTCGTGAAGCTGCTCAACTCATAAAACAATAGCCTAATTTCAAACAATGCGCCGGAGAGTATCCGACGCATTGTTTTTGCTATAAACAGGCTCAATTACTCGGCCTTCGGGCCGGGGATGCAGCCTTCGAGGGTGTAGCTCCAGGGCTTCTCCTGGAAGGAGAGCGTCGAGCCGCCGTCTACGGTCACGGTCTCGCCGACCATGAAGTCGGACATCGAGGTGCACATGGCAAATACCGCCAGGGCGACCATGTCGGGGTTCTTCGCAACGGGCACGGTCCGGCCGAACGTGGAACGGTCGGCCAGATATTCCGGGCCGTACAGCGTGCCGGATTCGCCGCCGTTGAAAATGGAGCCGCGGGTGAGCATGCCGCCGGGGGCGACGCAGTTCACGCCGATGCCGTACTGGTGCAGCTCCTTGGCAATGCCCTTCGTCATGCTGACGAGAGCGCCCTTGGCTGCATTGTAGTGCGTCATGAGACCCATGCGCGGCGTATCGGAGGCGCGATGTGCCGCAGAGGAAATGAACACGATCTTGCCGGGGGTCTTCGCTTTGATCATCGCGCGGGCGGCTGCCTGCGCCATAAAGTATTCACCCTTCAGGTCGACGGCAATGGCCGCGTCAAACTTGTCTTCCGGCATATCGACGAACGAGTACATCGACCAGGTGGCGGAGTTCGCCACGAGAATGTCGATCTTTCCGTACTTCTGCACGGCAAAATCGACGGCCGCATAGCAGTCGCTCACGACGGTGACATCGGTCTTGCAGAAGGAGACCTCATATCCCATAGCCGTGAACTCATCGACGGCTTTGGCGCCGCGCTCTTCGCTGCGGCTGGCGATAACGACTTTGCATCCCGCCTCTGCCAGACGGTTCACAATGTTGAAGCCGAGCCCGGTGGCACCGCCGGAAACGACGGCGACCTTGCCGGCCATGTCACCGGCGAAAACGTCCGTGAGCCTGCGGAGATTCTTCACGGAGTTCTCGCTGAGCGATTCGGCCATTTTAATGACTTCGGACATATCCATATTCTCTTCTCCTCCTCGGGATCGGCGCTTCTCAGAAGTTCTCGATCATCGCGTTGAACTTCTCGAGCTCCGCGGGATCCATGTGCCAGCCGTTGCACTCCTGCGGGTAGGCGCCGGAGCGGACGTCATCGGCGAAGCCCTTGTAGCCGCCGACGGCAAACTTGAAGAAGTCGCCGTAGACCTTCGCGTGCATGGCGAGGGACGGCATCATGTTGAAGGTATCGAAGTCGACGAGCTCGTAGCCGTCCACAGTGATGTCGCCGCCGGTGCAGCCGGACGCAACGCCGATGACGGGGACTCTCAGCTTCTTGGCAACGGCGGCGCTGACTTCGCCCGGAACGAGCTCGATGGTCATGGCCTTCATGCCGTTTTCCTGATACTCATATGCCATGCGGAACACCTTCATGGCGCTCTCTGCGGTCTTGCCGAGCTTGCGGTAGCCGCCGAAGCCGGAGGTCTGCCAGCCGGACAGAGCACCGACATGGCCGAACAGGACGACCCAGTTGTCGGAGAGGTACTTGCACATCTCGTTGGTGATGCCCATGATGTTCAGGGAGTCGGCGCCCTCGGTCATGTAGATGGAGCCGTTCTTGAGAGCATCGTTGTTGTTGGAGACGGCGTTGGTCTGGGGAACGAAGTTGATGTGGATGTACTGCGCGGCGCCGCGGATGGTGCGGATCCACCAGGGGGCGTGCTCGGCACGCATTTCGGCGTTCTCGCCGGGAACGGTCAGACGGAGAACATCGCATCCGGCCATGTCGGCGGCCATCGCGAAGTACTTGTCACGGTCGGCGGGGCACATCTGGACGATCTTCTCGCCGTTGTCTTTCATCTTCTGCAGGACCTGAATGGTCTTGCGGCCCTTCTTCATAAGGGAAGAGTGCACCTTTTTGTCTTCGGCCTTAACTTCTACGTTCTCGGTTTTCTTTTCTTCTGCCATGGTGATTTCTCCTTTCAATTTTGAAAGGCAGGGGGGAAGCTGACCTGCCTTCACTTCGGCATTATTATAAGAGAAATCAAGCCTTGTTTTAAATGGCTAAAAATGCGGAACATAAATACTCAAAAATAGCTATTTTGACCACCTCACGGATGTGATATATTGGTAAACGGCTTGAATGGCATAGGAATATCCATTCGGATCCTTTCCAAGACCCCCCTGTTATTCTTCGGCAGAAGAAGCAAAGCCTGCCGGGTCAGCGAAGACCGGCAGGCTTTGCAAACTATACGGCGCGGAA
>CAZKGZ010000189.1:0-3155 GCA_964552365.1 uncultured Oscillospiraceae bacterium
GTGTAGTTGGGGGCTTCGCGGGTTATGTAGATGTCGTGGGGGTGGCTTTCGCGGAGGCCGGCGGCGGTGATGCGGACGAATTTTGCCTTGGTGCGGAGCGTCTCGATGTCGGGAGCGCCGCAGTAGCCCATGCCGGAGCGGAGGCCGCCGACCATCTGGAACACGGTGTCGGCCACCGGTCCGCGGTACGGCACACGGCCCTCGACGCCTTCGGGGACGAGCTTGGAGTTCTTTTCCTGGAAATAGCGGTCCTTGGAGCCCTTGGCCATGGCGGCGAGGGAGCCCATGCCGCGGTAGGTCTTGAACTGACGGCCCTGGAAGACTTCGGTCTCGCCCGGAGCTTCTTCGCATCCGGCGAGCATGGAGCCGAGCATGACGACATTGCCGCCCGCAGCGAGCGCCTTGACGATGTCGCCGGAGTACTTGATGCCGCCGTCGGCGATGATGGGGATGCCGTACTTGTTGCCGATCTCGGCCGCTTCCATAACGGCGGTGATCTGCGGCACGCCGACGCCTGCGACCACGCGCGTGGTGCAGATGGAGCCGGGGCCGATGCCGACCTTGACGCAGTCCGCGCCGGCGAGGATGAGTGCTTCGGTGCCCTCGGCGGTGGCGACGTTGCCGGCGATGATCTGCGCATCGGGGTATCTTTCCTTGATGCGGGTGACGGAGCGGAGAATGTTCTCGGAGTGGCCGTGGGCGCTGTCGAGCACGAGCGCATCGGCACCGGCGTCGAGGAGGGCACCGGCGCGGTCGAGCACGTCTGCCGTCACGCCGATGGCGGCGGCCACGAGGAGACGGCCGCGGCTGTCTTTGGCGGAGTTGGGGTAGGCAACGGCCTTTTCGATATCTTTGATGGTGATGAGTCCCTTGAGGCGGAAGTTCTCGTCGACGATGGGCAGCTTCTCGATCTTGTGGCGGCGCAGGGTCTCCTTGGCCTCCTCGAGCGTGGTGCCTTCGCGGCCGACGATGAGGCCCTCTTTGGTCATGAGCTCACCGATCTTGCGGTCGTGGTTCGTCTCGAACTTCATGTCGCGGTTGGTGATGATGCCGACGAGCTTGCCGTCTTCATCCACGATGGGGACGCCGGAAATGCGGAACTTGGCGCACAGGTTGTCCGCATCGCGCAGGGTGTGCTCGGGAGAGAGGAAGAACGGATTCGTGATGACGCCGTTTTCGCTGCGTTTTACCAGGTCGACCTGCTCTGCCTGCTGTTCGATGGTCATGTTCTTGTGGATGACGCCGATGCCGCCTTCGCGGGCGAGGGCAATGGCCATGCGGGCTTCGGTCACGGTATCCATGGCTGCGCTCATGATGGGGATGTTCAGGTGGATTTTCTTCGTGAGATACGTATCGAGCTTCACATCGCGCGGGACTACATGGCTTTCCGCCGGGACAAGCAGCACGTCGTCAAAGGTGAGACCTTCGCCGACAAAACGGTTCGCATATGCACTGTTCAAGATCCGGTTCCTCCTCGAAATTGTAATATTTTATTTTGGATTTGCTGAAGGTGTATTTTTGAAATTTTATCGCAGGAATGGCGCAATGTCAACGCTTTTCGTCAAACAAAAATGAACAAAAATCCCCTCTTTTTCAAGAGGGGATTCGTGCGTTAAATTAGTAGTAGCGTTTGTTCTTGCGGGCGGCCTCGGATTTCTTGCGGCGCTTCACGCTGGGGCTCTGGTAGTATTCCTTTTTACGCAGGTCCGCCAGAACACCGGACTTTGCGCAGGAGCGCTTAAAACGCTTCAGAGCAGCATCCAGAGACTCGTTTTCCTTGACATGGATCTCAGACATTCTATATCCCTCCCTCCGCAGACGCCGAAACGCTTTGGAAGTCAAACATTCGGCTTATAACATTGGCATTATAATCTTTTGCCGATTTCTTGTCAAGCGAAAGATTTCGGGAAATAGTGAATAAATGGTAAAATCATGGTGCTGCCTTGCGGTTTTCGGGCGGTCACTCTTCGCGTAGGGCGGCAGCGGTTTTTTCTACGATGCTGCCTTCCCAGCCGCGTGCGAGGTCTTTGTCGGAATAGCGAGCAACATAGACGGGGTTATTTCGCATGAAATTTGAGAGATACCGCAGCGCAGTGATGAAGTCATAAAAATTGTCTTTGACCTTTTCCCGGGCAGCTATGACGCGCTCGGATGTGAGCTCTTTTTCGGAATAGTCACGGATGGCAGCATGATGCGATGTTCCTTTGTTTAATCGTCGTCGTCGAATTTGACCGGGACTTTGTACACGAAAAAGCCGTTTTCAAATCTGTTATACCATTCGTGATACAAGATCAAAGAGTGTACTTTGAGTTCAAAGCTTCCCTTTGTAAGCCCGTTTCCGTGCGCTTTATAGCATTCATTGACTTGATCCTTGGTAAAAGGTTCTGTCGTCCACAGGCATTCCTCTGCTTGATCGCACTCTTCAAAAATTTTGCGAAATTCATCTGCGCATTTCATACCCATATCCCGCAGCTCTTCGTAGGATGTATATTTTTCGGATGTGTACTGGGCATTTTGGGGGGAAGCTACATTTTGGGAGCTCAAGGCAATCATGCCGTACATGAATCCTTTGTCCCTGCAGTATGCCGCAAGCCCTTTGTATTTTTCCATGTTCACGTGGTAGCTCATGGCCGTGAGCGACTTTACTTCGATGATGGCGATCTTGTTCTCGTGCGTAAGCACGGCAATATCCGGGTGATACGGTCTCCAAGTGTTGAACGCATTCTTATAGGATATTTCCAAGGACTGCCCGCGAACATCCTTGACGACGTGATGCTTCTTCAGATCTTCCAAAACCGCAGCTTCATCCCGGGAATCGCACGAGATCTTATTTCCCCTCTCGGTAATATGAACTGTGACAGGTTCTTTTCCGGAACTCGATATTCCGTCTCCCCAGTCCGCCAATTCCTCATCAAAATATTCTTGAGAAAAAGTTCTGGCATTCTCACGGTTTTGCAGCTTGCCGAGGATCGGGTCGCTTTTCTCATCTCGCACAGTTCTATTTGTATCCGGCTCCTTGCTTCTTTTTGCCGCTTCGCCGTGCGGTATGCAAAAAATGGCCGCAAGAAGAGGCTCGGAGATAAATTGAAAATTATCCAAGCCGAGGAATCTTCGGATGATCTCCGCGGTGATGCATTCGGCTTCTTTTTTCGTAA
>CAZKGZ010000190.1:0-3138 GCA_964552365.1 uncultured Oscillospiraceae bacterium
CGTCGGCCTCGGCCTGATCGGCGGCTCGCTCGCCAAAGCGTACCGCGCCCACGATGCGCGCGTGCTCGCCTTCGATACGGACGCCTCCGTCCTCTCGTTCGCACAGCTCGACGGCACGGCGGACGGCGTATTGACACCCGACCTCCTGCCGGAATGCGACCTTGTGCTCATTGCCGTTCGCCCGGACGCGGCGGCGGCCTACCTGCGGGAAGCTGCACCGCACTTCGGTGCGCATCCTCTCATCATCGACTGCTGCGGCGTGAAGGAGCGCGTATGCGCTGAGGCATTCCCTCTGGCCGAACAATACGGCTTCACCTTTATCGGCGGCCACCCGATGGCGGGCAGCCACAAATCGGGCTACAAAAATGCCCGCGCGAACCTCTTCCACGGCGCGCCGATGGTGCTCGTGCCCGCCGGGCGGGACGACATCACGCTCCTCGCCCGCGCGAAGGAGCTGCTCGCCCCGGCGGAATTCGGCCGCTTCAGCGTCACGACTGCCGCCGAGCACGACCGCATGATCGCCTTCACCTCGCAGCTCGCGCACATCGTGTCGAATGCGTATATCAAAAGCCCGACGGCGCAGGATCACAAGGGATTCTCCGCCGGAAGCTACAAGGACCTCACGCGCGTGGCGTGGCTCGACCCCGCCATGTGGGCGGAGCTCTTTCTCGAAAACCGCGAAAATGTACTCTTTGAACTCGACAGCCTCGCCGCATCGCTCGCACAGTACCGCGAGGCCATCGAGACGAACGATATCGAAACACTCACGGCGCTCCTCGACGAAGGACGGCGCCGCAAGGAGGAGGTAGACGGCCGATGAAAACCATTCATGTGAGCGCCTCGCGCGAGTACGATGTTGTCATCGGCGCGGGGCTCCTCTCCAACTGCGGAGAGCGCATCGTGAAAGCCGTCCCCGGCGCCGCCAAAGCGGTCATCGTGAGCGATTCCACGGTCGCGCCGCTCTACGCTTCCCGCGTGAGCGCATCGCTGACCGGAGCGGGATTTGCCTGTGAAACATACATTTTCCCCGCGGGCGAAGCATCGAAAACGCTCGGCGAGTGGGAAAAGATCCTCTGCTTCCTCGCGGAAAAACGCATGAGCCGCAGCGATGTGATCGTTGCTCTCGGCGGCGGCGTCGCGGGCGACATGGCGGGCTTTGCGGCCGCTGCGTATCAGCGCGGCATCCGCTTCGTTCAGCTCCCGACGACCCTGCTCGCCGCGGTCGACTCCTCGGTCGGCGGCAAAACGGCGGTGGATCTGCCGGCGGGCAAAAACCTCGTGGGCGCCTTCTGGCAGCCCTCGCTTGTACTCTGTGACACCGACACTCTCGCAACGCTCCCGCGCAATGTTTGGCGCGACGGCTGCGCGGAGGTCATAAAATACGGCGTGCTCGACGGGGAAGAGCTTTTCTCCGCGCTTGAAGCGTCACTCCCCGGGAACCTCTCCGAGGAGCTCATCGCGCGGTGCATTGAAATAAAGCGCGACATCGTCGCCGAAGACGAATTCGACACCGGCCGCCGCCATCTCCTCAATCTCGGCCACACCGCCGCCCATGCGGCGGAGCTTTTGAGCGACTACACCGTCTCGCACGGCAGCGCCGTCGCGATGGGGCTCGTATCCATGGCGCGCGCGTGTGCAGAGCAGGGCCTTTGCCCCGCAGCCGATGCGCAGCGCATTGAAGTGCTCATAAAAAAATGCGCTCTCCCGACCGAACTGCCGTACGGCGCGGACGCGCTCGGAAAAGCCGCGCTTGCCGATAAAAAGCGCTCCGGCGCGAAGCTGCCCGTCATCCGCATCGACGGCATCGGGCACTGCACCGTGCAGAGCATCCCCGCCGAAGACTATCCGAACTGGCTCCGACAAGGAGGCGCGAAATGAACCTTACGATCACCCCCGGCGCGCGAACGGGCACCGTCCGCGTCCCGGCTTCCAAATCGCAGGCACACCGCCTGCTCATATGCGCGGCGCTCGGCAAAAAGACGGTGCAGATCCGCTGCGCCGGCCGCAATGCCGACATCCTCGCGACGGTCGACTGCCTGCGCTCCCTCGGCGCGGACATCACCGACAGCGGCGACACGCTGACCGTTAAACCCATCGGCGGCTCGCCCGAAAAGCGCTGCACGCTCCGCTGCGGCGAGAGCGGCTCCACGCTGCGCTTCCTTCTGCCGGTCGTCGGCGCGCTCGGCGCGGACGCCGTATTCAAGCGGGAGGGACGCCTCTCCGGCCGTCCCCTCGAGCCGCTCCTCTCGGAGCTGCGGCGCGGCGGCATGGAATTTTCCGAGGAAGAGTCCAGGCTCCGCTGCTCCGGCGGCCTCATGCCGGGCGACTACACGCTCCCCGGCAACATCTCCTCCCAGTACATTTCCGCCCTGCTCTTCGCCCTGCCGCTCCTGCACGGCGAGAGCACTCTCACCGTCACCGGAAAGCGCGAGAGCGAGGCGTACATCGCCATGACGGAGAAAGCCCTCGAGCAGAGCGGCATCCTCCTGCACCGCACCGCAGACGGCTGGGTCATCCCCGGCAATCAGGTCTACACCCTGCCCGACACCGTGGAGGTCGAGGGCGACTGGTCCTCGGCGGCCTTCTTCCTGTGCATGGGCGCGCTCTCCGAAGGCGGCATCACCGTTGCGGGCCTTCGCGCCGACACCGCGCAGGGCGACCGCGCCGTGGTGGACATCCTCCGCACCATGGGCGCGAATATCGAAGAATCGCCCGAAGGCGTCACGGTGCGCCGCGGAAAACTGCAAGGATGCGAGATCGACGCCGCCCCCATACCGGATCTCATCCCCGCGCTCGCCGCTCTTGCCGCGGCGGCAGAAGGGGAGACGCACGTCATAAACGCCGCTCGCCTTCGCCTCAAGGAATCCGACCGTCTGCACACCACGGCCTCCGTGCTCGCCGCGCTCGGCGCGGACATCGAGGAGCTGCCGGAGGGACTCATCCTCCGCGGCGGCTCGCTGCACGGCGGCACGGTGAGCGCCTATCATGACCACCGCATCGCGATGGCCGCCGCCGTCGCGGCGTGCTCTTGCGAAGAGAGCGTGACGATCGAAGGCTGGGAGTGCACCGCCAAATCGTACCCCCGCTTCCGTGAACATTTCGAAGCGCTGCAAAAGGAGGGAACGCCGTGAGCAGCAT
>CAZKGZ010000191.1:0-3135 GCA_964552365.1 uncultured Oscillospiraceae bacterium
AGAAATAACTATGGCAAAGCTTATAGCGTTTTATTCGAGAGCCGATGAGAATTATTTCGGCGGGGCTATGAAGTATGTAACGATCGGAAACACGGAGAAAGTTGCGGACAAGATCGCGGAGCTGACGGGCGGGGAGCTTTTCAAAATCGAGCAGAAAGTCCCGTATGCCGCGGAATACCGGGCGTGCGTGGAAGAGGCGCGGCGAGACAAGCAGGACAACGCCCGGCCGGAGCTTGCCGCACTTCCCGGGAATTTCGATCGATATGATGAGATCTTCCTCGGCTATCCGAACTACTGCGGTACCATGCCGATGGCGGTCTATACTTTCCTTGAGAGCTTCGACTTCACCGGCAAGAAAATTTATCCCTTCTGCACGCACGAGGGCAGCGGCCTCTCGAACACGGAGCGGGACATCCGCAGCGCCGCCAAAGGCGCCGTTGTGGGAAAAGGTCTCGCCATCCACGGCAGCAGCGTCGACGATGCCGGGCCGATGCTGAAGCGGTGGATCGAAGAGTGCAAGTAAAAACAAATCCATATAAGGCAAAGCAAAAGCACAGCGTCCGAACCGGATGTCCCGGTCGGGCGCTGTGCTGCTTTTGTGTATTGGATCTTCAGAGAATGCCCAGCTTGCGGCATTTGGCGGCGGCTTCGCGGTGCTTCTGTTTTGCCGCTTCGAGATACCAGTGCCTGGCTGTCTCCATATTCTTTTCCGTGCCCTCACCGGCTTCATAGAGCGTGGCGAGGTTATACTGGGCGTCGCGGTCGCCGTGCTCGGCGGCGCGGGTCGTCCAGTACAGGGCCTTTTCGAGATCCTTTTCCGTGCCGAGCCCGCGGTAGTAAAAGTACCCGACCTGGCACTCGGCGAGCGGGTAGCCCTTTTCGGCCAGCTCGAGGAGCCCGGCGAAGCACTTGTCGTACTCCTCCGTGTCCCAGTACTTCTCTATGAGCTCATCGCACCGGTCAAGCTCCGGGCAGGGCTTATAGTAGGAAGACGCCATGGTGCGGCCTCCTTATTGGAAGATCGGGATGAGCCCGACGACGAGGATGACGAGAATGAGGAGAGGCAGAATGTAGCGGAAGTACACTTTGAACTTCGCGGACATTTTGACGCCCGTGCCCTTGTTGCACTCGGCGAGGTAGTTCTCAAAGCCCCAGCCCTTGGAGGAGACGCAGAAGAGCAGGTAGATGAGCGAGCCGAGCGGGAGCAGGAGGTTGCTCACGAGGAAGTCCTCGGAGTCGAGGATGTCCTTGCCGAAGAGCGGGTGGAATCCGCTCCAGATGTTGTAGCCGAGCACGCAGGGGATGCTCATGACGAAAATGAAGATGCCGTTGATGATGACGGACTTCTTGCGGCTCCAGCCGTGGTTGTCGCAGGAGCTGGCGATGATGTTCTCAAACACCGCCGTGACGGTGGAGAAGCTCGCAAATGTCATGAAGAGGAAGAAGAGCGCGCCCCAGATGCGTCCGCCGGGCATGTTGATGAAGATCTTGGGCAGCGTCATGAAGATGAGCGCGGGGCCCTGACCCGGCTCGACGCCGTAGCTGAAGCAGGCGGGGAAGATGATGAGACCGGCCGTGAGAGCGACGAATGTGTCGAGCACGCAGATGCGGATGGACTCGCCGGTGAGCGTATGGTCATCGTGCATGTAGCTTCCGAAGATCTCCATGGCGGCGATGCCGAGGCTGAGCGTGAAGAACGCCTGGTTCATGGCGTTGGTGATCACATTGAAAATGCCGACATCACGGATGGTATCCGCGTTCGGGCGCAGGTAGAAGTCCAGACCTTCCTTCGCGCCGGAGAGCGTCAGGCTGTGTACGGCGAGGACAACGATGAGCACGAAAAGGCAGATCATCATGACCTTCGTGATCTTCTCGAGGCCCTTCTGCAGACCGCCGGAGCACACGAGGAAGCCCGCGATGACGGTGATCGCCATAAAGATGCCCATTTCGGTCGGGTTGGCGAGCATGTCGGTGAACACGCTGTCCGAGGCATCCGTGGCCACGGTCTCAAAGGCGCCGGTGACGAATTTATAGAAGTAGGCGAGCATCCAGCCGGACACGGTGGTGTAGTACATCATGAGCAGGATGCATCCGGCGATGCAGAACCAGCCGTGAATGTGCCACTTGCTGCCCTTGGGCTCGAGCGCCTTGTAGCCGAGCACCGCACTCTTGCGGCTCGCGCGGCCGACGGCGAGCTCCATCGTCATCACGGGGATGCCCATGATCACAAGGAACAGCAGGTAGAAGAGCACGAAGTATCCGCCGCCGTTTTGCCCGGCGAGGTACGGGAACTTCCACACATTGCCGATACCGATGGCACAGCCCGCGCTCACAAGGATGAAGCCGAGCCGTGAACCGAAGTTTTCTCTTTTGTCAGACACGAAAATACAACTCCTTCAAATAGCATACCGATGTATCATATCACGCATTTTGCCATTAATCAATGAATAAATATAAGAAATCTACGGATAAACTAAAAGATTTTTTCTATTATAGGAACAAAACGAAGACCGTTGCAAAGTTGCTGCGGAAAGAGTATGATAGAAGAGTCAAAAAAGAAACGGGGGATCTCCCCGAAAAGGAGAGCACTATGAAACTTGTTATCGGCAACGACCATACGGCCGTGGAAATGAAGAAGGCCATCAAGGCGCATCTCGAAGCGAAAGGCATTGAGGTCGTCGACATCGGAACGAACTCGACCGAAAGTTTTAACTACCCCATCAGCGGCTACAAGGCGGCAAAGATGGTCGCGGCCGGCGAAGTGGACGGCGGCATCCTCATCTGCGGCACCGGCATCGGCATCTCCCTCGCGGCGAACAAGGTACACGGCATCCGCGCCGTCGCCTGCAGCGAACCGTACTCCGCGCAGCTCGCCAAGCGCCACAACAATGCGAACATGCTCTGCTTCGGCGCGCGCGTCATCGGCGTGGAGCTCGCCAAGATGATCGTAGACGCCTGGACCGACGCCGAATTCGAAGGCGGCCGCCACCAGACCCGCGTAGACATGATCATGGAAATCGAACAAACCCAGCACCTCAAAGCCGCCGAAGAGGAATAAGGCTTCGAGCCATCCGAAAAGAACATAAAAAAGGCAGCACCCGAAGACGGTGCTGCCTTTTCATTCAATATAGCCGT
>CAZKGZ010000192.1:0-3085 GCA_964552365.1 uncultured Oscillospiraceae bacterium
AGAGGTACTGCCACTCGATCATGTTGAAGGACGAGAACTGCGTGATGCCGACGGTGATCGGGCGCTTCGCCATGGTGGAGATGAGCACCGTGGAGATGGTGTACTCGTTCCAGGCGTTGATGAAAATGAAGATGAGCGTCGTCACGATGCCGGGCGCGGCCATCGGCAGCAGCACATGCCAGAGCGAGCCGAGCGTGGAGCAGCCGTCGATGCGGGCGGCCTGTTCCATCTCCGGCGAGATGGAAATGAACGTTCCGCGCAGCAGCCATATGGCGAACGCCTGGTTGAAGGCGGCGTTGATAAAGATGAGGCCGAGCAGCGAGTCGTTGAGATTCAGCGAGCTCATGAGCTGCGCGATGCCGATCAGGAGGACGATGGGCGAGAACATCTGGCTCATGATGATGAACCCGAGGAACGCCTTTTTCGCCTTGAAGCGCATGCGCGCCATGGCGTAGGCGGCGGGGATGCCGCACAGGAGCGCCAGAAGCGTGGAGCCGCCGGCAATGAGGAACGAGTTGAGGAGGTACTGCGGGATGCCGCGCGACATGATGTGCCCGAGGTTCTCGAACTTCCACTCCGTCGGGAAGAGGTTGCGGAAGTACATGTCGTTCGTCTCCGCGCTCGAGCGGAACGCCGTGACGACCATGACATAGTAGGGATAGAGCGTGATGACGCACACGACGACGATGAACGCATAGAGCATGCCGCGCAGCAGCGTGTGGCGGATGGTGCCGTGACGCAGCGCGATGGCGCCGAGGAGCATGCAGAACGCGCACACCGCGGCGATCCAGATGACCGGGGAGAGCTTGAAGTCGAGTGCCTTGAGCATGGACTCGATGCGGTCGCCCGCCGCGCCGTCAAAGAGGAAGCGGTCGAGCAGGGCATAGAATTCGTCCTTGCCCTCGGTGACGACCTCGCCGGTATAGAGCGCGATGCGGCGGGAGAGCGCGTAGGTATTCGTCATGACGAACACCGGCACGAGCAGCAGCGCGCCGAGCGAGGCGACGCCCGAAGCCGAGCGGAGCGCGGCGGCGGGGCCGTAAAGTTCCTTGCCCGTGTACTGCATGGAGCGGACGGAGCCCGCGATGCCGCACGCGGCGGCGGCGAGCAGCAGGAAGAGGATGAGGTACATGACCCACGCGGACGGGAGGCCCGATTCGATAAAGGAGAGCGGACTCTTCGTGAACGTGCGGCTGATGGTGAACGTGACCATGCTGGTCGCTTCGCCCTTGGAGTTCGTGCGCTCGATGAACGATTCGTTCAGCTCGACTTCCATGCCTTCGGCGATGTACTCCGCCTCGATCTCCTCGGCGGCGGCGCGGCCTTCGACATATTTTTCGTCGTCCTTGAACGTGTTGGCGTATTTCTTCTCGTACACATTCGCCGTGAAGGTGTACGCCGGCTGCAGCAGCACGAGGAACATGGCGGCCGCGGCGATGAGGAGCAGCGCGAGAGCCGTGGCATTGCGGCGGGAAACGGAGGTTTTTTTCATTGATTCTCCTCCTTTTTCATGACCGACACCATGTAGATGCCCGCGCATATGCACAAGATCAGGAAGCCGATGACCGAGAGCGCCGTGGCGGGTCCTTTCTTGCGGTCATAGAAGTTGAGCATATAGAGGAATGTTATGAGCGTGTCCGTATTGTTCGCCGGTGCGCCCTTCGTCATCGTGAACACGATCGGGAAGGAGTTGAAAACATAGATGATGTTCAGCACCGTGGACACCGTGAGCGAGGGCTTCACGAGGGGGATGGTGATGTGGAAGAGCTTGTCCCAGAAGGTCGCGCCGTCGATGTCCGCCGCCTCGTAGAGCGAGCGGTCGATGGACTGCAGGCCCGAGAGCACGCAGAACGTGACGAACGGCACGGTGACGAAAATGCCGACCCAGATCTCCCACAGGAACTCCACCTGGAACGACGAACGCCAGTTGATGGCCTCGCGGATGATGCCGAGGTTGAGGAGGATGTTGTTGAGGTTGCCGTATTCGTACTTGATGATGTAGTTCCACACCGACGCCTGCACGACGAGCGAGGTCGCCCACGGGAAGACGATGATGGAGCGCGCGATCTTGCGGCCGTGGAACTTCTCGTTGAGCACGAGCGCGATGATGAAGCCGAGCAGCGTGGAGATGCCCACGACGCCGATGACCCACCAGAACGTGTTCTTCATGACCGTGCCGAACGCGGGCAGCGCGATGGCGTCCTTGTAGTTCTGCAGACCGACGAACCCGCCGACCACGCCGGACTTGGAAATTTCGCTGAACGACAGCTTGAAGACGATCAGAATGGGATAGACCATAAAGATCGCCAGCAGCACAATGCTCGGCAGCAGCCAGATATACGGTTCGATTTTTTTGTCCAGTCGTCTGTTCACGGCGAACCCTCTTTCTTTCGGCAGCAGGGGAAAATTTCTCCGCTGTCGGTATTCTCTCTTTCGGAAGCACCCCGCCGCACGGGATGCTTCCGAAAAAGCACAAGGGGGAGGGCAAGTGCCCGCCCCCTTGCGGTGTGTTTAACGAATGTGCGGTCTTATCCGACGGAAATTACTCGGTCAGAGAGGCCTGCAGTGCATCGAGCTCGGTGCGGACATCCGCGCCGGTGAGAGCCTTCTGCTCCACGGAGATGACGCCCTGCTTCACGGCGTCCCACTCGGCCTTGGAGGTCGGATAGAACTGGCAGGAGTCGAGAACGGACAGCCACGCCTCGAAGGACGGGTCGGCGTCGACGAGCGCCTGAACGGCGGAGTTGACGGCGGGGAGGAAGCCTTCCATGCTGACCCAGCCGACGTAGTTCTCGGGATCGTAGAAGAAGGTGAGGAACTTGCCGATGGCTTCGTCACGGGCTTCCTGATCTTCGCAGGCCTCGTCCTTGAATGCCATCACGCGGTCCATAACGCCGACGGAGGAGCTGGTCTTGCCCTCGTTGGCGGGGATGGCTGCGGTTGCCATGTTGACGGTGGAGTCCTTATCGGCTGCGTAGGTGGGCAGAGAGTTGGGAGCGATGACCATGGCGAGCTTGCCGGCAGCGAACATATCCTGCAGGTCGTAGCGGGTCTGGGTCTCGGGGTTGGGGTTGGTGTAGCCGTT
>CAZKGZ010000193.1:0-3081 GCA_964552365.1 uncultured Oscillospiraceae bacterium
TACAGCTACCGCATCACGAACCCGCTGCTGTTCTACACGAACATCTGCGGCAACGTGGACTATGCGTTCACCCGCGACAAGATCGACAGCCAGCTCAAGACCGAGCTTCTCACCGCGCTGCAGCCCGCGTTTGCGAAGATCTCCGACATGGGCATCCGCTACAGCGCTCTGCCCGGCCACACGATGGAGCTGTCCGCCGCGCTCAACGAGGTGCTCTCCTCCAAGTGGCGCGACCTGCGCGGCATTGAGATCGTCTCTCTCGGCGTCTCCAGCGTGAAGGCAAGCGAAGAAGACGAGCAGATGATCAAGCAGATGCAGCAGACCAAGGCGTACATGAACCCCACCATGGCGGCGGCAAACCTTGCGCGTGCGCAGGCAAACGCCATGCAGGACGCCGCGAAGAATCAGGGCGGCGCGGCCATGGGCTTCATGGGCGTGAATATGGCGCAGAGCACCGGCGGCTTCAATGCGCAGAATCTCTACGAGATGGGCGCGAAGCAGGCGCAGGCCGCTCCCGCCGCCGGCAGCTGGAAGTGCTCGTGCGGTCAGACGAACACCGGCAAATTCTGCACCGCCTGCGGCTCCAGGAAGCCCGAGAGCACGAATACCTGGACCTGCTCGTGCGGCGCGGTGAACAAGGGCAAGTTCTGCTCCGAGTGCGGTGCGAAGAAGCCCGCCGGCGTGCCGCAGTACAAGTGCGACAAGTGCGGCTGGGAGCCGTCCGACCCGAATCATCCGCCGAAGTTCTGCCCCGAGTGCGGCGACCCCTTTGACGACGGAGACATCGTGGGCTGAGGCCCTTTTCCTATGAAACGAATTCTTGCATCGATACTGATCACCGCCGTGCTGCTCGCGCTTTGCGCCTGCGGCGCGGCGGCGCCTGCGGAAAGCGAAGAGGCGGAAGTGACGGCAAGCCCAAGCGCAGAGCCGACTTCGGCTCCGGCGGACACGCCGTCTCCCGCACCGAGTGAGGAGCCGGAAACGAGCGAGACTCCGACGCCTTCGCCCACGCCCGTTCCCTCCGAAGAGCCGGGCGGTGTGCCCTCATGGGACGCGCTGCAGCAGACGCTCTATGATACCGACTCATTTTGCGCCGCCCTGTACCTCGGGCGCAGCTCCTCCGCATCGCTCCGCGACGCCGCGCTGGAGCTTCTCGCGCAGAAGGGCTTTGAGGGCGTATCGTACCTCTCCGGCTTTGCCGGCATGGTCGACGCGAAGGGCGACGAGGTATATGTCCTCATCCCGCGCGGCGACCAGAGTCTTTCGATTTACGATTATGTGCTCGAAACGCAGGATGACTACAGCGCCTACCCCGGCGAGCTGCTGCTCAGCTCCGTCGAGTCCGGTGCGTTCGTCGTGCGCTGCAACGAGAGCGATGTGCGCGCCAACGTTGTGGCGATCTTCACATCGTCCGAAGGCGAGCACCGCTTTGCGCCCCGCATCACCCTGCGGGACGATTCCCTCCTGGCGCCGCAGGGCGTGTATGTTTTGGAGAACAACTGAACAATCGGCAAAAAATCGGGGAAGCCCATTAAAACGGTGCTTCCCCGATTTTCTTATTGCCGTATTTACAGATGAAGGTCGTAGTCGCCGGGTTGGATCCAGCCTTTTTTGCGCATGAATTCGCTGACGGGCAGCGTAACGACGACCGGGACGACGAAGCAGACGACGATGAGCCCGATCCAGTTGAGCACGGGGTGGGCGGCGGCCGCCGCGAGGTCTACGCCGAGGATGGTGTTGTTCTCGGCGGTCGGCGAGATCCAGCCGGTAATGAACCCGATGGGGCCGCACAGGCCGGAGGTGCCCATGCCGGAGTTGATGGCGGCACCGTTCATCTGGAGCTTGAAGAGGCAGGTGGCGATGGGGCCGTTCACGATGGAGGCGATCACCGGCGGCACCCAGAGGATGGGTTTGCGGAACAGGTTCGGCACCTGCAGCATCGATGTGCCGAGGCCCTGCGAGAGGAGACCCTGCACGCCGTTTTCGCGGTACGACGCCACAGCGAAGCCGACCATGTGGGCGCAGCAGCCCGCGACGCACGCACCGCCCGCGAGGCCGACCAGTCCGAGTCCCGCGCATATGGCGGCGGAGCTGATGGGGAGCGTCAGGATGATGCCCATGAGTGCCGAAACGAGGATGCCCATCCAGAACGGCTGCAGTGCCGTGGCTTTCATGACCACATCGCCGAGGCCGACGGCGAGCTTGCCGATGGGCGGCGCGATGAGGTAGGCGGCGATCATGCCGGCCGTAATGGTGACGAGCGGTGTCACGATGATATCGAGCGGCGTGCGCTTGGAAACGAGCTTGCCGGCAAAGACGGCGATGACCACCACGAAGAACACCGCAAGCGGCCCGCCCTTTTCGCCGAGCACATTGGCGGCATAGCCGACGGCGAGCGTGGAATAGAGGACGAACGGGGGCGCTTTCATGTTGTACGCGATGGCGGCGGCCATAGCGGCGCCCTGCACGGCATACGCCGCCGTCTTGGACGCGATCAGCAGATTGGCGCCGTCCAGTGCCTCGGACGCCCAGGGGTTCACGACGATGTCCTTCAGAAGCGGAATGTAGGTGCCGAGGGTGTTCATGATGCAGCCGATGAGCAGCGACGCGAAAAGGCCGTGCGCCATGCCGCCCAGACCGTCAACGAAAATGCGCTTCGTGGTGAACTCAATGTTCTGCTCTTTGCAGTACTTGGCCCACCCTTTCAGCTCGGTGCTGTTTTCCATGGATCAATGCGCCTCCTTGAATGCCCGACCGCGGCGGATGTTTCTCGCGGTCAGAGAGTGTGGTAATAGGGGCAGATGTCTTCGTAGTGGCCGTCCTTCATGCGGAAGCCGCCGGGGATGGTGCCGAGCTGGACGAATCCGAGGCGTTCGTAGAGGTGACGGGCGTGGATGTTCGATGCGACGACGGCGTTGAACTGCATCACGCGGAAGCCGTGCTCTTTGGCTTGGCGCAGGCAGTCCGTAACGATGGCCTCGCCGATGTGCTCGCCGCGCGCCGTGCGCTCCACGGCGTAGCTCGCATTGGCGATGTGGCCGCAGCGGCCGATGTTGTTCGGGTGCAGGATGTAGAGCCCGA
>CAZKGZ010000194.1:0-3026 GCA_964552365.1 uncultured Oscillospiraceae bacterium
CGATGAGGGTGTTGCGCAGCACCATGCCCTTCGGCAGGAAGAACGGGAAGCCGGGGCCCTCGTCCATGATGGTGAAGAGGCCGAGCTCCTTGCCGAGCTTGCGGTGGTCGCGCTTCTTGGCTTCCTCGATGCGGGCGAGGTACTCATCGAGCATATCCTTGCTCGGGAAGCTCACGGCGTAGAAACGCTGCAGCATTTTGCGCTTGGAGTCGCCGCGCCAGTACGCGCCGGTAACGCTCGTGATCTTGATGCCGTTGCCCTTGATGCGGCCGGTGGAGTCCAGATGCGGGCCGGCGCACAGGTCGGTGAACTCGCCCTGACGGTAGAAGGAGATGACGGCGTCCTCGGGCAGGTCGTTGATGAGCTCTACCTTGTAGGGCTGCTCGGCCTTCTCCATGAACGCGATGGCTTCCTCGCGGGGCAGCTCGAAGCGCTCAAGCTTCAGCTTCTCCTTGCAGATCTTGCGCATTTCCTTCTCGATGGCCTCGAACTCGTCGGGCGTGAAGGTGTGCTCGCTGTCGACGTCGTAGTAGAAGCCGTCTTCGATCGCGGGGCCGATGGCGAGCTTCGTGCCCGGGTACAGCCGCAGAATGGCCTGCGCCATCACATGCGAGCAGGTGTGGTGATACATTTTCCGGTATTCCGGATTTTCCCAGCTGAATGCATTCTCTTCCATGGTGTTGAATTTCCTCCGATGTATGTTTGTTTTTCTTGATTCCGTTATGAAACACAGGACGAAAAAAACACTCCCATGCCTTGCGGCACAGGGGTGCTGTTAACACGGTCCCACCCTGTATTTTACTCTTATGCCCGATAACGGCGGCACCCGGGCGGGCATTTCCTCCCACCGGCTCCGGGACGGTCGCTTCCGGTCTTCTCCGCAGGACGCTTGCAGCTATGTGCGTCCCTCTCTGGGCGGATCTCTCCGGGCGTTTCCCTTCAACGCTTACCACGGCACTATACACCTATTTTCCCTGTGTGTCAAGTAAAATCAAGGCCGAAATGCGCCGCTCCAGAGCTCCGCGATGCCGAGCAATATCGGCTGGTGCACGAGGTAGAGGAGGAGCGAGCGGCGGCTCATCCATGCGAGGGCTTTGGGCGCGGGACGAACGAGCGTTTCACGCGGCACATCGTGCAGCCGTTCGGCACCTGCGGCGGCCGCGAAGAAGAGCGCGCCCCACGGGAGCAGGGGATAGTAGTCCGCCGAGAAAAAGTCCGCCGTCCGCAGTCCGATGGGGAAGAGGTACGGCACGCTCACGCGCACGCGAAGCGGGAGATAGAAGGTGAGCAGGAACACCGCAAGGGCGGCACCGCATGCGGCCGCGGCGGGGAGCTTTTCCCACCCCTTGCGCACGGCGGCATAGAGCAGCATGCACACGCCGAGCAGGTGCAGCACACCGAAGCGCACCGGCGTGCCGGCCAAATAGGTCACGACGGACACGAGCGCCGCCGCACCGCACACGATGAGCCCGCGCCGCAGCGGACGGCGGGAGAGGCGGGCGCAGATCCCGGACACGGTGATAAAGCTCACGCCGATGCCGTATCGCACGAGCTGCATGATGCCGCTCTGCACGAAGCTCTCCGGCAGCACTCCGACTTGGGAGAGATCCCACAGGAAGTGCCACACGAACATCGTGAGTATGGCAAGGGCGCGCCAGGTATCGAGGAAACCGACGCGCCCGGGGAATTCTTCGGTCATTTGGAGACGTTGAAGCGGAAGAGCGTCACGTCGCCGTCGTTCATCACATAGTCCTTGCCCTCGAGACGGACGAGGCCCTTCTCCTTGGCGGCGGCCATGCTGCCGCACGCCTTGAGGTCGTCGAACGCGACGATCTCGGCGCGGATGAAGCCTTTTTCGAAGTCGGTGTGGATCTTGCCGGCGGCCTGCGGAGCCTTTGTGCCGCGGCGGATCGTCCACGCGCGCACCTCGTCGCTGCCGGCGGTGAGGAACGAGATGAGGCCGAGCAGCTCATAGGAGGCCTGAATGAGGCGCTGCAGACCGGATTCGGTCATGTTGAGCTCCTCCATGAACACGGCGCGCTCCTCTTCGTCGAGCTCTGCGATCTCTTCCTCAAAGCGGGCGCACACGGGGAGAACGCGGCTGCCCTCGGCATCGGCAAGCGCCTTCACCTGCTGATAATACTTGTTGTTTTCCGCACCGGCGGAGAAGCCGTCCTCGTCGAGGTTCGCGGCGTAGATGATGGGCTTATTGGTGAGAAGGTCGGACTCGGCGATGATCTCCTTATCCTCCTCGGTCCCGTCGAAGCTGCGCGCGGAGTGTCCGCCGTCCATCCACTCGATGAGGCGGTCGAGCACCTCGACCTCTTTTTTGAACTTCTTCTCGCCGCTCTTGGCGTTCTTTTCCGCCTTGTCGCGGCGGCGGCGGAGCATCTCGATGTCCGCGAGGATGAGCTCGAGGTCGACGGTCTCAATGTCGCTCACGGGGTCATGCGAGCACTCGTGGCGGATGATGTCGGCATTGTCGAAGCAGCGGACGACATGCACGATGGCGTCGGTGTTGCGGATGTCGCCGAGGAACTTGTTGCCGAGACCTTCGCCCTGCGACGCGCCCTTCACGAGACCGGCGATGTCCACAAACTCGATGGTCGCGGGGGTGTACTTTTTGGGGCTGTACATTTCCGCGAGGAAGTCGAGCCGCGCATCCGGCACGGTGACGACGCCGACGTTCGGCTCGATCGTGCAGAACGGATAGTTCGCCGACTCCGCCCCCGCATTCGTCAACGCATTGAAAAGCGTGCTCTTCCCCACATTCGGCAGCCCAACGATCCCTAATTTCATATCCGAATCTATCTCCTTAAATGTTCATGGTGATTTTTAACTCAGAAATTATATCACATGAAGATGCATTTCTCAATAGCAAGTTTATCGGGTGGTGTTGCCTTATATTTTTTCCGTGTATAGTCCTGCTCGCCGCCGACAAGCAGCCCTTTGCAGTTTTTAACTTCGATGATAAATACGCCGTATTTGTTTACCACCACATTGTCGAGCTCCGTCGGCTTGCCGTC
>CAZKGZ010000195.1:0-3006 GCA_964552365.1 uncultured Oscillospiraceae bacterium
CCGCGCCGGAAAGGCCCGCACTCATTGCCTGTAAAAGAGGCGGTTGAGTTCCTGGCGGTTGGAGATGCTGCATTTCTGGTAGATGTTGGCTATGTGGCGGTAGACGGTCTTGATGCTGATGTTCAGGCGCTGCGCGATCAGGGCGGGGGTGAGACCGTCGAGAAGGAGCCCGGTGATCTCCGTTTCGCGCTCCGTGAGAAAGTGCTCCTTTTTGAAGGAATGCATCGGCACCGAAGCGTTCTCCGCGCCGATCAGAAGGTCGATGTGGTAATTCTCGATGAGCGGATGGAGCTTTTTTGCAAGCTCGATCTCCCGATAGGAAAAGTGGGTGTCCTGCATCCGGTCGAGCGTGATGATGCTGCGAATGCAGTTGTCGTGGTCCGCAAGCCCGATGCCCAGACTGTGGCAGAGGTGGAGCGAGCGCACATAGTCCTCCAGAAAGATGCTCCCGGGTTCCGGCGTGTCCGCTCCGTACCAGTAGTTGCGCGCCGTGACTTTTTCCTCCTGCGAGAGATGTATGGGCTCTTTGAAAGTAAGCCGGCTGTAGACCATGTTGTTCTCGTAATAATAGAGAAAGTCCTTCCACTGCCGCTCGTTCACGCCGAACAGCTTCGAGCCGCAGATCTTCCCCGACTTATCCAAAAACAGGATGCGCGCCTGATCATACGGGATCAAATTGCGGATATCGCTCACAAATTGAATGCACAGATCCGTGGCTGTGCGCCGTGCGCCGCAGCGGAGCAGGAAGCGGTAAATGCGCTCCGACTGCTCTTCCGATCGGTTCTCTTGTTTCTGTTCCATACGGCTCCCTTCAAAATACATAATTTTATGTATCAGCTAACAGGCATGATTACATAACTTTATGCATTTTATTATAGCATTCGACCGTTATAATGTAAATAGAAACCGAGAATTTCATCGGCGGATTTCTTAAAATTATTTAATTTGCACAAGGAGGAGAATCATGGCAGAAACAGCAAACAGACGCATTGATCCGGAAGCTCTCTCGCGCATGAATGCGCAGCAGGCGAAGCCTCTGCAGGAGATATTCGTTCAATGCATGCAGGGAAAAGTCGCACTCGTCAGCGGCGGCGCCTCCGGCCTGGGCTACATGGTCGTGAGCCGGCTGTGCGAAGCCGGAGCCAAAGTCGTCATTGCCTCCCGAGGAGAAGAAAGAGCCAAGCGCGCACTGGAAGATTTCAAGGCAAAGGGCTATGAAGTCAGCTGGGTCCGGACCGATGTGTCCAAAGTGGCCGACTGCTACGCCGCCGTGGACTACACGACCTCCGCTTACGGCAGTCTCGACGTGCTGGTGACAAGTGCCGCCGAATGGTCGAGCTACTCCTATCTGGATCTGCCCGAGGAAGTGTACGACCGCGTCATGGACATCGACATGAAGGGCAGCTACTTCCTGGGTCAGGCGGCCGCGCGGTACATGGTCGCCAACAAGATCAAAGGCAAGATCGTCTTCATTTCCTCTGCGGCGCAACTGGGCGAAGGCCCGAAGGGCATCGGCATGAACAGCTACTATGCTGCCGCGAAAGCCGGCGTAGTCGCTATGACCAAGACCGTGTCCGGAGAGCTTCGGCAGTACGGCATCAATGTCAACTGCGTCGCCCCCGGCGGCATGCTCACCGCCGGCGTATTCACGCAGGGCACGGAGGCGTTCGCGCTGTACGGACCGGAATATAAAGCCGTCCGCGATTCCCACGGCTCGGGCAGCCCCGACCCGACACCGCTGGCGATGAACCCCGACGAAGTGGCGAGAGTCGTCTTCGCCTTGTGCACCCCGATGGCCGACTTCATGCAGGGCGAGACCGTCAATGTGAACGGCGGCACCCTCATGATCAAGCAGGAGCGCCCCTTCAGCTTCACCGTCCCCGGCTGCGTCCCCGGCCCCAAAGCCGCCGAATAAGTCCAAGCATAACAATTATATAACGAAAAGGAGAACGATTAAAATGGCAGAAATCGATGTAAAGAAAAGCGATATCCCGATGTCCCCCGTGAAGAAGGGCCACACCACCGTATGGCACCTTCAGAAGATGAAGGACGAAGGCAAGAAGATCTCCATGGTCGGCACGGCCTACCTCGATCCCGTGTTCACGATGATGTGCGAAAAGGCGGGCGTCGATCTCGTTCGCTACACCGCCCCCGGCGAGAACAGCGCAATGCGCGCGGAGAACATCCACTGGTGGACCCGTCTGCAGAAGAAGATGGCCCCCAATGTCTGCCTCAACGCCGTTATGCAGACCCCGCAGTATGCGGACAAGACCATCGCCGTGCAGGAAGCTTCCCTTCTGCTGGGCGACGGCGCGGACTGCGTGATGCCGATGGGCGTTACCAACGAAGTGCTCAAGGCCATGACCGACAACCATATCGCCGTATTCGGCCATGTGGGCTGCCTCTCCGGCTGGCAGACGAACAACGTGGGCGGCTATCGCCGTACCGGCGTCACGGCCGAGGATGCCATGAAGGTGTTCCGTCAGGCCTATGAGTATCAGGAGAACGGCATGATCGGCATGACGATCGAAATGACGAGCCGCGAGCTCACCGATGCTGTCGCCAAGCATCTGCGCGTTCCCGTCATCGCCGTAGCCGCCGGCGGCGCAGCCGACGGTTCCGAAATGGTCATTTTCGACCTCTTCGGCTTCATCCCGAAGCAGGCCATGTCCCAGCATGCCAAGACCTACGCCGACCTGCTCGGCAGCTGCATCGGCGGCGCCGCGACCTTCGACCGCGAAGTGAAGGAAGGCATCTATCCTCCCGCCGACAACGGCTGGAGCATGGATCCGGTCGAGCTCGACAAGTTCATGAACCTGCTGGAGCAGAAATACTGATAAGCATCCCCCTCCGGGCAGCGCCGCAGGCAAAAGCACACGGTGCTGCCCTTTTTTTAGGGCAACGCCGCACGATGTCGTCTGCGGCACCCTCAGGATCTTGAGAATCAAAAAAGGAGAGAGAAACCATGAACACGGAAAATGCTTTTCAGAAGGCTCCCGAGAAGAA
>CAZKGZ010000196.1:0-2991 GCA_964552365.1 uncultured Oscillospiraceae bacterium
CGCCGCGCCCGTCCGCCATCGACCAGCCGCGGAGCGAGGGATTATAGTAGAGCGTGTAGACGATCTCGTAGCCGGAGGCAAGGGCGTTGTCGTAGTTGGCGAGCGCGTACACCTCCTCGGAGGCGGTGATGTGCCACGTCTCCCCCGCCGATGTTGCCGTGGGCTGCAGCGGCTTATAGAGGCCGTAGTCCGTCATGGAGTACTCCACGCCGGTCTTTTCGTTCGTGTAGGTCGTTTTGAAGTTCGTGGCGATCCAGTAGTTTGAGATGTCCATTGCGTTGCCGCTGTTGTGGGCACTGCAGCCGGGCTTGGCATAGTAGCCGTTCACCCAGGTGTTGTCCCAAAGGCGCAGTGCGGCGCGGTAATAGTACTTCAAATCGAGCGTATCGAGGTCGTAGGCGGAGAGGTCGATGGAATATGCCTCCGGCCAGCCCTCGGCGCTCTCGGCGTTCCACCAGAAGCCGGTGACGCTCTGCCCGTTCCACTTGAGCGCATTGCGGAAGTAGCCGGTGTTCGCGTTGCTGTCGTGCAGGCCGATGACCTCCTGATAGCACGCCGGGCGGAAGGCGTTCGTCACGATGAGCTTCTCGTCGCCGTAGCCGACATCGCGCGCGAATGTGGCGAGGCGGATGATGAGCTCGGGATTCGTGCCGTGCAGAATGGCCGCCTTGGCGGTATCGAGCTGCGTGGCGGCATCCAGGCCGAAATTCGTACACCAGTTGCTCGCAGCGCGGTCGAAATCAAAATAGGTGAGCGCCTCCTCGTAGGAGAGGAAGTCAATATCGCTCCCGGTCTCGCTCCCGTCATCCGCCGACACGGGGATCGCGCAGACGAAGAGCGCGAGGAGCAGCACGAGCGCACCGAAGCGCAAAAATCGTTTTTTCATAAACAGCATCCTTTTCGGAAGGGATATTTGTATTGTCGGTACCGCGCAAGACTGTCGGCGGTGCTTCTGCTAATTATATGAAAAAAATGCACATCCGTCAACCGCACCCCTTTCGGACGGCGGGGTTTTGTGGTATAATGCGTGAGATTTGCAAAGAAGGAAGAAGGAATGTGCCGTGGAATTGCCGCGGGATGTGGTTTGGGCGCTCGGGAAGCTGGAGAGCGCCGGATGGGAGAGCTATGCGGTCGGCGGATGCGTGCGCGACTCGCTGCTCGGGCGTGAGCCGCACGACTGGGATCTGTGCACCGCCGCGCCGCCGGAGGAAATGAAAAAAGTATTTGCCGGGGAGCGCGTCATTGAGACCGGGCTCAAGCACGGCACGCTCACGGTGCTCGCGCCGTCGATGCCGCTCGAGATCACGACCTTCCGCACCGAAGGCGGCTATTCCGACTGCCGCCACCCGGACAGCGTATCGTTCGTGCGCGACATCCACGAGGATCTTGCGCGGCGCGACTTCACGATCAACGCCATGGCGTACAGCCCGACGCGCGGGCTGCGCGATGATTTCGGCGGGCGGGAGGATCTGCAAAACGGCATCATCCGCTGCGTGCGCGATGCCGATGAGCGCTTCAACGAGGACGCGCTGCGCATTCTCCGCGCGCTGCGCTTTGCCGCACGATACGATTTTTCGATCGCGCCGGAGACGGCCGAAGCGCTGCGGAAAAACCGCGCGCTGCTCGCGCGCATATCGCCGGAGCGCATTTTCTCGGAGCTCAAGGGCATTCTCTGCGCGCGCGGCGCGGGGAAAATGCTGCTCGAGTTTCCGGAGGTGTTCTTTGTGCCGCTGCCGGAGATGGAGCCGATGCTCGGCTTTGAGCAGCACCGTCCGGACTGCCACCGGTGGGATGTCTGGGGGCACACGGCCCACGCGGTGGACGCCGTTGCGCCCGACCCGATCCTGCGCCTCACGATGTTTTTCCATGACTGCTCGAAGCCGCACTGCCTCACATTCGACGAGAGCGGACGCGGGCATTTCTACACGCACCCCGCGGAGAGCGCCGTGCTCACCGACACGATGCTCCGCCGTCTGCGCTGCGACAACGAAACGCGCGAGACGGTCGTGACGCTCGTGGCGAACCACGAGATGCAGACCGGTCACAGCAAAAAGGCGGTGCGCCGTCTGCTCGCCAAGATCGGTGAGGAGAACATGCGCCGTCTGATGCTCATCCGCCGCGCCGATGCCGCCGCTCACGCGGACGAGGCCCGTGTCCGTCTGAGCGCGCTGGCCGACGCGGATGAGCAGCTTTTGAACGAGCTGATCGCCGAGCAGGGCTGCCTGCATATTCAAGATCTCGCCGTCACGGGCGGCGACATTGTTGCGCTCGGCGTGCAGCCGGGGCGTGCCGTGGGCGAGATCCTCTCGCACCTTCTCGATGCCGTACTGGACGAAACGCTGCCGAATGAACGGGAAGCGCTGCTTTCCGAAGCGAAAAAGGAGATGAGCTCATATGAACAATGAAGTGAAGATCCAATGGCTCGGTCACTCGTGCTTCCGCATGGAGTACCGGGGCAGCTCTCTGGTGACCGACCCGTATGCCGACGGCTCGGTGCCGGGGCTCGCGCCGCTGCGCGTGAGCGCAGACGCCGTTTTCTGCTCGCACGGCCACGGCGACCACAACGCCGCCGGGTGCGTCCGGCTCTCCGGCCGCCCGCTCGCGGAGGATGTGAGCGTTGAGGAATACGACATTCCGCACGACCACCACAACGGAGCCAAGCGCGGCATGAACAAGATCCGTCAATTTACCTTCGGCTCGCTCCGCGTCGTCCACATGGGCGACACCGGCCGCATGCCGGAAGAGCCGATCCTCGCCGCGCTGCACGGGTGCGATGCGCTGCTCTTGCCCATCGGCGGCTATTATACCGTCGACGCCGAAGAGGCCTTCCGCATCGCAGAAAAAATCGCTCCGCGTGTGATCGTCCCCATGCACTACCGCGGTGAAGCCTTCGGCTACGATGTCATTTCCACCCTCGACGCCTTCGCCGCTCTCTACCCCGCACAGGATGTCCGCTATCTTGATACCGACACCTTCACCCTCACGGCCGAA
>CAZKGZ010000197.1:0-2966 GCA_964552365.1 uncultured Oscillospiraceae bacterium
GCTGCGGTCTCGGCGGCGGGGGCGGGAGCGCTGCTCGTGCGCTGCGGGCGGTTCGAACGGCCCTCACCGCGGTTGGAGCGGCGGGAGCGGTTGTCGCTGCGGCCGGAGCGGCGCGGCTCTTCGGCTTCGCCTTCGGGGCGCTCGTAGTTCACGACGACGCGGCGGTTCGGCTCCACGCCGGTGGAGCTGGTGGACACGCCTTCGTAATCCTGCAGTGCGGTGTGGATGACATGGCGCTCGTAGGAGTTCATCGGCTCGAGAGCCATGCTGCGCTTATACTTGATGGCCTTGGCCGCCATCTTCTGCGCGAGATGGACGAGGGATTCCTCGCGTTTGCTGCGGTAGCCCTCGGCGTCCACGCTGATGTGCATGCGCTTGTCGCTGCCGCGGTTGACGGCATAGTTCACGAGATGCTGGATGGCGTCGAGCGTTTCACCGCGGCGTCCGATCACGGCACCCATATCGGGGCCGTCCAGCTTGACCTCCAGACCGCCGCTCTCGCGGGGGGAGATCTCCATCGTGCACTCTACGCCCATGTGCTCGAGAAGTCCGGTGAGGAAGCTCTCGACTTCCTTTTCCAGCGTTCCGTCGGCGATGGCTTTCGGCTCGGCCTTCTTGGCGGGCTCGGCCTTTTTCGCTTCGGGCTTCTTCTCGCCTTCGGGCTTTTTGGGCTCTTCGGCTTTCTTCGCCTGCGGCTTGGGCTGCTGCTTTTCCGCCTTCGGCTCGGGCTGACCGTCATCGTAGCTCACGCGAACGCGCGCGGGCACGGCGCCGATGCCGAGGAAGCCGGTGCGTCCCAGCTCGAGAATTTCAACGCTGATGTCATCCTCGGTGAGACTCAGCTGCTGCAGCGCAGCGCGAATGGCAAGTTCCTTTGTCTTGCCGGTGGTCTCAATGGATCGAATCATATCTTTGTGCTTACTCCTTCGTTTCTTCGGGAGCTTCCGCGGTCTCCGTCGCTTCCGGCGCGGCTTCGGCCTCGACGACGGCTTCTTCCGCAGCTTCGGCCTCGGCGGCATCCGCCTCGATGGCGGCTTCGGCGACGGCTTCCGCTTCGGCGGTCTCGGCGGCGGCGACTTCCTCGCTTACCTCATAGCGGTCGGCGACATAGGCACGGCCGCGCGCAAAGCGGCGGTTGCCGACCTGCGAGGCGGGGATCTCGACAGTTTTGTTCTTCGCGGCGCGCTCCTCGGCGCGGATCTTCGCCAGACGCAGATCTTCGGCGTTGCGCTCCTGGGCGGCAAGACGCTTCTTGCTGGTGTTGGCGTTGACCTGGGTCTTGCCCTCGGCCTTCAGACGCTCGGTCTCGGCGCGCTTGGCTTCGAGCTCCGCGTCCTTCTTGCGCTGGGCTTCGTTGAACTCGGCCATTTCGGCATCGAGCTTCTTTTTGTAGTAGCGGTTGAGAATGGCCTCCTGGATGATGCCGAACACGCTCTGCTCGATCCAGTAAATGCCCATGGCGACCGGCATGATGAAGCAGATGTAAACGCTCATCAGCGGCATCATGAGGTTCATGGTCTTGCTGGTCTGGGCGGTCTGGGCGTCCTGGGGAGGATTCATCTTCTGGGTGAGCTTGGTCTGCAGAATGGTGAGACCGGCGGAGATGAACGGGATGAGGAACATCACCACGGCGGCGAGCCACATGCCGTTTTGGAAGTCTTCGCTGTTCCAGAAGAAGAGCTGGGGCTTCTCGGTCAGGTTGAGGCCGAGGAAGGTGAAGTTGATGTCTTTGAGCTGAGAGGCAAACTCGGCGACGCCGGAGTTTGCGACGATCTCCTGAAAATGCTCATGCACCTGGTAGGCGATGGTCATTTCGGAGTAGGCATCCGCCTTGGTCGGGATGGTGTAGTAGCCGAGCTCGGAGACCACGTTGGTGAGCGTGGTGATGTTGTCCGCAGAGAGCTTCATGAGCGCGGTGAGCGGCTGACGGACGACCTGATAGAGGATGATGAGGATCGGGAAGGGAATGAGCGTCCACAGGCAGCCGGACATCGGGTTGATCTTGGCTTCCTTGTAGAGCTTGGCTACCTCTTCCTGATACTTCTGCTTGTTGGTGCCGTAGCGCTTCTCCAGTTCCTTCACCCGCGGGGTGAGCATGGTGGTGCGCATCATGCTGTGCTTGCTCTTCATCTGGAAGGGGAGCATGATGAGCTTCACGATGAGACCGAAGAGGAGGATCGCCCAGCCGTAGCTGTTGAAGAGGTCATAAAAGAACAGTAATACGGAACCGAGTGCTTTGGTCATAGTAGTTCTCCCGTCATTGGTCCCTGCCCCGGATCAGGGCACAGGGTCATAAAAATCGTGTTCGCCGGTATGGAAGGGATGACACCGGCAGATGCGCTTAAGTGCGAGCCAGCCTCCCTTGGCAGCGCCGTATTTCTCGATGGCTTCCAGCGCATACTGAGAGCACGTCGGGATGAACCGGCAGCAGGGAGGCTTTCGGGGAGAGATATATTTCCGGTAAAAACGGATGAGGGCAAGAAGGATCTTCTTCATCATGGTGTGCCTTCTTCCGTGCGCAGCGAGAGCTTATCGCACGCGCGAAGGAAGTCGCGCTCCAGCTCGCGGTAATCCGCCTGGACACTGCGCGCTCGGGCAACGATCACGAAATCCGCGCCCCGACGCAGCTCCCGCTCGTGGAGACGGTAGATCTCCCGCAGGCGGCGCCGCACACGGTTGCGCGTCACGGCATGGCCGAGCTTTGTGGTAACGGTAAAGCCCACGCGGTTGCCCGGCGTCCTGTTCCGGCGGGTATAGATGACCAGCGTAGGCGTGACCGCACTTTTGCCCTTGGCGTACAGGCGGCGGAATTCGTTGTTCTTTTTGATGGTTTCGGTAAACTCCATGGTTCTCACGACCCTTTCACCGGAGGATTCGGATCACTCCCGGCGCGAGGGTGCTCAGGCGGTGAGTTCCTTGCGGCCCTTGGCGCGGCGGCGGGACAGGACCTTGCGGCCGTTGGCGGT
>CAZKGZ010000198.1:0-2937 GCA_964552365.1 uncultured Oscillospiraceae bacterium
CTCAGTTCATATATGTCTCCGTGGCCGTGGGCAGCGGGATCTTCTGGCCTTTGGCTTCGAAGGCTTCGCGGATCCAGGGGTTGGCGCTGAATTTTTCTTTGGTCTGGGCTTCGAGCAGGAGGCCGATGAGGACATTCGACACGAGGAATCCGCCCGGCGTGAAGCGCCAGCGGTCGTTGTCGCACTGCGCCCAGCCGTTCTGCTCGAACACCTTGAGGAGCTCCTCAATGGGCTCGAAGCTGCTGTTGTAGATGCTGCGGTATTCGCTCTCGGTGATGCCCTTCGTTGTGCGCAGACCGAGCATGAGATACTCGCCCGCGCGGTCGGGACGCTCGAGCTCCTCCCTTTCGACGATGAGTTCATCGTCGGAGTAGACATTGGCGATGTAGCGGCGCACATTGCGCGTGTAGGTGTAGCGCAGCATGCCGATATTTGAGGCCGCCGCCGCGCCGAAGCCGATGTAGTCCTCGAGCCGCCAGTACTTGAGATTGTGCCGGCTCTCGTAGCCGGGGCGGGCGAAGTTGGAGATCTCGTACTGCCGGAAGCCGTGGCGCGAGAGAAAGTCCACGGCGTAGAGGTACATATCCGCCTGGTCGTCGTCCGAGGGGAGCAGGTCGGTGCCCTCGTACTCGTCGTACATGGGCGTGCCCTCCTCGAGGCGCAGACCGTAGCAGGAGATGTGTGCGGGCTTGAGCGCGATGGTTTTCGTGAGCGTGTCCGCCCAGTCCTCGCGCGTCTGCCCGGGGAGACCGTAAATGAGGTCAATGCTGATGTTGCGGAAACCCGCCTTGCGGGCGCGGCGCACCGCCATCTCCACCTGCCGCCAGTTGTGCCGGCGGCCGATGCGGCGGAGAATGTCGTCGTTCGCGCTCTGCGCGCCGAGCGAAATGCGGTTCACGCCCTCCTTGCGCAGCAGACGCAGATCCTTGCGCCGCACGCTGTCGGGGTTGCACTCCACGGTGATCTCGCTCTTCTTCAAAAGACGGTTCGTCACCTTCAGCTCCTGCAGAAGCTCCACGAGCCGCCGCGCGCCGTAATAGCTCGGCGTACCGCCGCCGATGTACACGGTGTCGATGAAGTAATCCGTCATGCGCGGCATGGTCTCCTGGATCTGGATAAGCAGCGCGTCCTGATAGTACGGCATCAGCTTATCCTTCCCCGGCAGACTGCAAAAGTCGCAGTACGCGCACTTCGACGCGCAGAACGGAATATGAATATAAACGCCTAAGCGCTTCTCCTGTTCGCTCATGATACCTCCGTGGGGTGGGAAAATAATGGGGAAAAATGAATAGTGAATACTGAATATTGAATAGTGAAGAATTCCGGTGCGGGGCGCAGCCCCGCCATTATTCATCCTTCATCCTTCACCATTCACTATTCATTCATACTGCGGTTAAAAGAGTTTGCAGACAAGCTCGCTGTACTCGGCGGGATCGTCGGGAGTAATTCCGGCTACGAGCTTGGCTTGCGCAAGGAGTACCTTCGCCATGGTGGCGGCGCGGTCGGGGTCGTTGGTGCGGGCGGCGTCGAGAGCCTTTACGGCGGGGTGGTCGAGGTTGAGCTCGAGGACGCGTTTGGCGCGCATGGCGTTGGGGTCGGTGCCGGGCAGGGAGTGGAAGTAGCGCTCCATTTCGAGCGTGATCTCGCCCTCGGCGGACAGGCACACGGCGTAATTCTTGAGCTTGCGGGAGATCTTCACGGCGGAGACGGCGTCGCCGACCTGCTCCTTCACGAAGTCGGTGAGCGGCTTGTTCTCCTCGTCCGCCTTGTCGGCGGCGGCCTTCTCCTCGTCGGATTCGAGGCCGAGATCCTGCGAGCAGACATTGCAGAACTTCTTGTCGGCGTAGGTGCCGAGGATCTCCGCGACGAACTCGTCTGCGTCGGTGGAGAAGCAGAGGATGTCGTAGCCCTTGGCGCGGACCTGCTCGGTCTGCGGGAGCTTGGCGGCGCGCTCGGCCGTTTCGGCGGAGGCGAAGTAGATGTACTTCTGCTCCTCGGGCATGGCGTCGGTGTACTCGCGCAGGGAGATGAGCTTTTCCTTCTCCGCGCTGCGGTAGAGCAGGAGGTCGGTGAGGAGGTCGCGCTTCATGCCGTAGTCGCCGATGATGCCGTACTTGAGCTGCGTGCCGAAGACGTTGAAGAACTTCTCGTACTTCTCGCGGTCGGTCTCCATGAGGCGGGAGAGCTCGGCCTTGATCTTCTTCTCGAGGTTCATCGAGATGAGCTTGAGCTGGCGGTCATGCTGGAGCATTTCGCGGGAGATGTTCAGCGAGAGGTCGGGCGAATCGACGATGCCGCGCACGAAGCGGAAGCAGTCGGGCAGCAGGTCGGGGCATTTTTCCATGATCATAACGCCGTTGGAGTAGAGGCGCAGGCCCGGCGTATACTCGCGGGTGTAGAAGTCATACGGCGCCTTGGCGGGGATGAAGAGCAGGCAGCGGTAGCTGACCGTGCCCTCGGCGTTCACGCGGATGACGGACACGGGGTCCTCGCTGTCGCGGAACTTCTCTTTGTAGAAGGCGATGCAGTCCTCGTCCGAGACGTCCTTCTTGCTGCGCTGCCAGATGGGCACCATGGAGTTGACGACTTCCTCTTTGAGCACGGTGCGGACGCCCATCTTCTGGATGCCGTTCTCGTCCGTCTCGCCGGTCTCGTACTTCTCGGTCGTCTCCACATCGGTGCGGATGGGCCAGCGGACATAGTCCGAATACTTCTTTACAAGCTCCTGGATCTTCCACGGCGTGAGATACACGCTGTAGCAGTCGTCCTCGGTGTCCTCTTTCATCGTGAGGATGATGTCGGTGCCGACGGTCTCCTTCTCGCAGGGCGTGATGGTGTAGCCGTCCGCGCCTTCGCTCTCCCAGCAGTTGGCACCTTCCTCGCCGTAGGCGCGGGAGATGACGGTGACCTTGCTCGCCACCATGAATGCCGAGTAGA